>CALYRQ010000107.1 GCA_945483375.1 uncultured Elusimicrobia bacterium | reverse complement strand
AAATTTTTGAACGTGGCCGGCCCTTTGGGCACGCCCGTGGAAATTAAGAAATACGGTACGGTGGCCGTGGTGGGCGGCGGCGTGGGTATCGCCGAAGTGTACCCGATTGCCCGCGCATTTAAAGAAGCCGGCAACCGCGTGATTGCGGTACTCGGCGCGCGCACGAAAGATTTGCTCATCTTGGAACCCGAAATGTCCGCTCTGTGCGACAAAACCGTCAGCACCACCGACGACGGCTCTTTCGGTATGAAAGGCATGGTAACGGACGCCATTCAAAAACTGCACGACGAGGGCGAAAAAATCGCCGCCGGGTTTATCATCGGGCCGATTCCGATGATGAAATTTACCTCCCGCTTAATGGACAAACTGGGCATGGAGCCGTTTTCCAGCTTGAACCCCATTATGCTGGACGGCACCGGCATGTGCGGATGCTGCCGCGTAACGGTGGAAGGCAAAGTGCGCTTTGCGTGCGTGGAAGGGCCGATGTTTCCGTCCAAAACCATTGACTTTGACGAACTTATCCGCCGTACCGGCGAATACAAACCGCAGGAAAAAGAAAGCCTGGATATTTTTGAAAAAGACCACGTTTGCAAATGCGGTTTGCATTAAGTTTGGCTGATTAAAAACCCCCGGGATTCTAAACGGCCCCGGGGGTTCTTTTTTGCCAAAACTGTCTGTTACAGTGCAATTTTAAGTTTCCGCGCGAGCGCACGCAAGATGTCTTTTTTCTTGGCGTTTTCTCCCAAGGATTTTAACCCGAAGAAGACAAATTCCTGCGCTTTGACCGTGTCGGGCTTAAAGCCGAAGATGTCGGCGTAATTTAAAAATTCCACCAATTTAAGCGCGGCAGCCGTATCCTGCGGTTTGCGCGCAAACGAGAAGGCCAAAAACGTCAGCTTTTCGGTTACCGCGTCTTTTACCGCGCCGCCGTAAACGTCAATTCCCAGCGTTTTAACGTCCTCCATTAACTCTTCCAGCGCGTTGATATTCACGTCGGAGGCGCGAAATTCCGCTTGTAAGTCAGCCGACAAAACAAACTCCGCCACCGACAGGAATGTTTTGGGAATCGGCGCGCCGATTAACTGAAGTCCGCGTACAATTGGGTATTGCGTTTCAAAAATGCGGGTGAATTCTTTATCCGTTTGTTCGTCCATGGCGCGCAAGGTGACGTCGGTCACTTTGCGGCGTACGTCGGGCACCATGGAAATCAGCGGATAGTGTTGGGCGAAATTTTCGCGGAGGAACGCCGCCAGACCTTCGTAATCGGCGGTGGAGAACAGCTCTTCAATCCGCGCGAAAAGGGCGTTGCGGTCTCCTTTGTCGCCCGCGGCGCATACAAATTCCGCCGCGCCGCGCCGGAATACGGCGAACGGCATATTTTTTTCCGCGAGCGTAACGGTGGATTTAAGCGTAATTGAGCCGTAGCAGAGCGACACGTCCTGCACCGTTAGTTTTTTGGGTTCGTATGAGAGAACTTCGCATTCGTATGCGCGTTTCGGATTAGCCGTTTCGTCCGCCAGGCGCGTGACGATGTGCATCAGTGCGATTTTTTCCATCGGCATCGCCTGCGGTTTTACATACCGTTCGTACGCCACGGCCCCGTTTTTGATTTCTTTAATGTTGCTGGGCGCCAGCGCGAGTTTTGCTACAAATTCGGGTTCCAAATCGTTGCCCGTAATCACGCGGTTGAGTTCCAAAGCGCGCGCGGCGTACTGCATAATCTGCACCGTTTCCAAACCGCTTACTTCGTCGAAAAACCACCCGCAGCTGGTGTACATGAACATCGCGTTTTTTTGCATTTCGAGCAGGCTGAGGGCCGTGGTGCGGTCCACCCACGCTTTTTCGGTGGCGTGGCGCAGGAAAAAGCGGTGCTGCGCGTCCAGGCTGCGGTCCATGATGAGTTCTACATAATCGTTGCGCGCGGCCCACGGGTCTTTAAAGTATTCGCGGCCGACGGTTTCAAATGTTTTAATCATTTCGTCGCGGATAAAATCCATCGCGTCGCGCAACGGCCCGCGCCATTTTTGGTTCCAGCCCGGGCGGCCGGAGTTGCAGCCGCAGTCCGCGCGCCACCGTTCCACGCCGTGAAAACAGCTCCAGGACGTATTTTCCACGATTTGTGCTTCATACTGCGGCGGATATTTTTCTAAAAATTCTCCGTAAACCGTCAGTTCCGCGTCCGGCGATTCTTCCACCTTTTTAAGGCAGTACGCCAGCGCCATTTCGGCGAATTTTTGATGGTGTCCGTACGTTTCTCCGTCGGTGGCGATGTGCATCAGCTGCGCTTCGTCGCCGGGATTGTAGGTTCCGAGCAAGCGCGAGGCGAATTTTTCGCCCGAGGAAAGTGTGTCCGAGAACGCAATTCCTTGCGAAATCGGACCGTCGTAAAAGAACAGCGCGATTTTCTTGCCGTTCGGTAAATTGCATTGGTACGCGCGTTTAGGGTCTACGTTGGCGCCTACTTCGTTCCATTTTTCTTCGCCGATTTTGCGCACCCGCGCACACTGGCCGGGAGCTAAAATGACGAACTTCATCCCGTTGTCCGCCAGCGTGCACAGCGTTTCGGTGTTGCAGGCCGTTTCGGCCAGCCATAACGCTTCCGGGTCACGGCCGAAGCGTTTTTTGAAATCTGCGATGCCCCATTTGATTTGCGTTTCTTTGTCGTGCGCGTTGGCGAGCGGCAAAATCATGTGGTTGTATGCTTGTGCAATCGCGCCGCCGTGTCCGCCAAAACGTTGCCGGCTCAGGCGGTCGGCTTCCAAAAAGGCCTGGTAAACTTCGGGCTCTTTCTTTTCCATCCACGAAAGAAGCGTGGGGCCGAAGTTAAAGCTGATACGGGCGTAGTTGTTGGTAAGTTCGGTTAAATCTTGTTTGTCGTTGAGTACGCGCGCCAGGGCGTTGGGGGAATAGCATTCCGCGCAGATGCGTTCGTTCCAGTCGTGGAACGGGGCCGCGCTCTCCTGAAGTTCAATTTCGTCCAGCCACGCGTTTTCGCGCGGCGGTTGGTAAAAGTGTCCGTGTATGCAAAGATATTTCATATATATATTTTATAGCAATTTAATGCTACAATATGCACAAGCCGGAACTTCTCCGGCGGGGGAAGCACTTGATTTTCGTCGGAAATGCGCTTATACTGTTAGTAGCGGCGCCGCCCGGCGCACAGAGAGGCGACTATGAAAAAAACATTTATTTTGGATACGAACGTTCTACTTCACGATGTAAACTGCTTGCACGCGTTTGAGGATAACGACATTATTATTCCCATGGCGGTGATTGAGGAGCTGGACTCGTTTAAAAGCGCCGGCGACACCCGCGGCAAAAACGCGCGTATGGTTTCGCGCGCTCTCGACGAAATGCGCGCGCAGGGGCGGCTGAACGAAGGGGTGAAACTTCCTAAGGGAGGCACGCTTAAAATCGAGCTGGACCGACCTAATATTCTTCCGCAGTCTTTGGCGTTTAATAAGGCGGACAACTCCATTTTAAACATCGCGTACACGCTTAGCAAAAAAGAAGGCTCGTATAAAAAGAACACTTCCCCTGTGTTTGTGGTGACCAAAGACATTAACATGCGGCTGAAAGCCGAAGCTCTCGGCCTGGCGGCGCAGGATTACACCACCGACAAAGTGAAAGTGGACGAACTTTACACCGGCATGAGCGAACTGGAAGTATCCTCCGCCGAAATCGACGCGTTCTACCGCGACAAACACCTTCCGGTGGACCCGAACCTCTACTTTGCCAACCAGTTCATTATTTTAAAAACAAACGACGGCAGCAAAAAATCCGCCATCGGCCGCGTGGCCAACAGCGGGGAGTTTGTGCTGCGTCCGCTTTCGGCGCAGGAGCCGGTTGCGTGGGGGATTAAACCCCTAAACAAAGAGCAGCGTTTCGCTATGGAACTCTTGCTGGACGACAGCCTGGATATTGTAACCCTCGTCGGTACCGCCGGTACGGGTAAAACGCTGGTTACGCTGGCTACCGGTCTGCAGCGCACTATGGACGAAAGCGCGTACCGCCGCTTAGTGGTATGCCGATCGATTGTGCCCGTAGGTAAAGATTTGGGTTTCCTGCCCGGTACGAAAGAGGAAAAACTGGAAGCCTGGATGGGCGCCATTTACGATAACCTGGCTTTCTTGGCCGACCGTAAAAACCCCGAAGAGGGCGAAGAAAAGGCGCATTATCTGCTCGACAGCGGCAAAATCGAAATTGCGTCCGTTACGCATATGCGCGGCCGCTCGCTGCCGAACCAATACATTATTGTAGACGACGCGCAGAACCTTACCCCGCACGAAATGAAAACGATTTTAACGCGCGCGGGCGACGGGACGAAAGTCGTGGTTACCGGAGACCCGTACCAGATTGATACGCCGTATCTGGACGTGGAATCCAACGGGCTTACGTATTTGGTGGACCGTTTAAAAGGCCAAAAATCGTACGGGCATATTACGTTTACCAAAACGGAACGCAGCCGCCTGGCGGATTTGGCTTCCAAACTGT
>CALYRQ010000106.1 GCA_945483375.1 uncultured Elusimicrobia bacterium | reverse complement strand
CAATACTTTTTTTACGTCAGAAGCGGTTAATACATCCATCCCCGCCGCCGTGCAACCGCCGGGCGTAGCTACTTTTTGCGCGAGTTCGGCGGGAGGCAAGTTTTCCCGCTCCACCATTTTGGCCGCGCCGATAACCGTCTGTACCGCCAGTTTGACGGCCTCCTCCTGCGGCAGGCCTTTATCCGCCGCGGCGGAAGCCAGTGCGTCAATAAAATAATATACGAATGCAGGGCCGGAGCCGGACAGAGCCGTCGCCGCGTCAAACACGGAAAGCGAAATTTCAAACGTTTTGCCCATTCCGTCAAACATACCCATTACTTCGCGGCGCGTACGTTTGGGCGTTTCGGCCGCAAAATGGAAAAGCGTTACGCCCTCGCCAACCGCCAGCGGCGTGTTAGGCATAATGCGGATAACGGGCCACGCGGGCAGTATGCGCTGGATTTTTTCCACCGTCCACCCCAAGGCCATACTGATAAGCGGCTTGGCCGGAACGCCGGAAGCGGCGATTTCGTTCAGCACGCTCTCCACCTGCGCGGGTTTAACGGCCACAAACAGCCACCCCGCTTCCCGAATAACGCGCAAATTGTCCGTTACCGCTTCTATACCCAGTTCTTTTGTAATCCGCTCCGCCGATTCTGCCGTATGAACGGACGCCAAAATATCTTCTTTCGGCCAACCCTGTGCAAGAAGGCCGCGGATAATCGCGCCGCCCATTTCACCTGCGCCGATAAAACCTAATTTCATTTTTGTCCCCCTATTTTTTTATGCGTAAACGGTTTTGCGCCGGGGCCGACATATTCGGCCACCGTTTGTCCGTTTCCGTAAAGTTTATATTTATAAATCGTAAGACCTGTGAGGCCGACGGGGCCGCGCGCGTGCGTTTTGCCCGTGCTGATACCCACTTCCGCACCGAAACCGTAGCGGTAGCCGTCGGCAAAGCGGGTAGACGCGTTATGATACACGCCGGCGGAATCCGTCAAGTCCATAAAAATTTGCGCTTCATCGTGTTCGGACGTAATAATGGCGTCCGTATGGTGCGAGCCATAGGCGTTAATATGTTCTATTGCGGCCAGCACGTTCGGCACGAATTTAACGGAAAGTTTTTTCTCGCCGTATTCCGTATGCCAGTCCGTCACCGGGCCCGCCACGGGCATCAGCGCGGCAACGCGTTCGTCGCCGTACAACTTCACACCGTCCGCACACAACGACGTGAGCAACGCACGCTTATTATTTTCGGGCCACGCTTCGTCAATTAAAAGCGTTTCCATCGTATTGCACGCTGCGGGATATTGCGTTTTGGCGTCCACACAAATGCTTTGGGCCATTTGTACGTCCGCCGAACGCGCCACATAAATATGGCACACGCCGTCTGCATGACCGAGTACCGGAATTTTAGTGTTGGCTTTTACATACGCAATCAGCGAATTTCCGCCGCGCGGAATAATTAAATCAAATAAATTATCCAAGGCCAGCATTTGCGCCGATTCCTCGCGCGTGTGAATCAACTGCAACGCTTCCGCCGGATAACCGGGCACGGACGCAAGCGCGTTTTTAAGTACGCGGATCATCGCGCTGTTGGTATGCAGCGTTTCTCGTCCGCCTTTTAATACCACGGCATTACCAGATTTTACGGCCAAAGCGGCGATTTGCGGCGCCACATCGGGCCGAGCCTCAAAAATCACGCCGATAAGCCCTATCGGGCACGAAATTTTATACAGCGTTAAATTTTCGTCCAGTTCCGTGGCGGCCATAATCTTGCCTACCGGGTCCGGCAGGCTGATTAAATCTTCCACGCCTTTAATGACGGTTTCCAATTTTTCGCGCGTAAGTTTCAATCGTTCGTATAACGCGGGTTTCATTTCGCCCGCCAATACGGCGCGTTCGGCCTGGGATAAATCCATTTGGTTAGCCTGCAAAATTTCGTCCGCGTGTACGCGCAAAGCACACGCCATGGCGGATAAGGCGCGGTCTTTTACGTCAGTCGGCAGTGCGGCCAACACATAGGAGGCGGACTTGGCTTTTAAGGCAATTTCAGCTACGTTCATAGTTCCTCACAATAAAACGATGTTGTCGCGGTGGACGGCTTCGTCGTAATTTTTAAAGCCGAGTTTCTTGGCGATTTCTTCCGACTTAAGCCCCGCTATTTTGCGACAGTCTTTAGAAGAATAATTGGCAAGCCCGCGCGCAAATTCTTTGCCGTTTTCGTCCAAAATATACACGGCATCACCGGCTTCAAACTCGCCCTCCACGGCGGTAATTCCGGCGGGCAAAAGGGAAGAACCTTTCTTGCACAACGCTTTTTCGGCTCCCGCGTTGACGCGTACGCCGCCCGCAACGTTGGTGGCATAGGCCAGCCATAATTTTTTACCCGGCAAGTGTTCGACGGGTTCAAACAGCGTGCCTTTAAACTCCGGCCCGAACACCGCACTTACCGCGCCGGGACGTTTACCGTACGCAATCACCATGGCCGCGCCGGAACGCGTAACCACTTTGGCGGCTTCCAGCTTGGTTTTCATACCGCCTCGCCCGCGCGACGACGCGCAAAAACCGAGCGCTTCCACCTCTTCCGTTACGCCTTTGACGCGGGAAATCAGTTTGGCGTTTTTATCTTTGCGCGGGTCGCCGTTATACAGGCCTTCCACGTCGCTCATAATGCACAACAGCTCCGCGTCCAAGCCGCTCGCCACCAGGGCGGAAAGTTTGTCGTTGTCGCCAAAGCATACTTTTACGCCTTTGTCTTTATATCCGCGCAGTTCGTTGGTGGATTGCGTATCATTTTGATTAATGACGGGAATACACTTTAGTTCCAACAAACGGCTGAGCGTATCGCGCAAACTTAAATAGCGCGCGCGGTTGGCGAAATCGTCCTCGGTCAGCAAAACCTGCGCCGCCGTAATGCCCAAACGTTTAAAACCGTCCTCGTAAATTTTCATGAGGCTGGTTTGGCCCACGGCCGCACACGCCTGTTTTAAAGAAACGCCTGCATCCTGTTGCGTAAGCCCCAAAATCCGCCGTCCGACACCCACCGCCCCCGAAGTAACCACCAAAATTTCTTTTCCCCGGCGGTGCAGGGCGGCGATGTCTTCCAAAAACGAATACAGGCGGGAAAGCGATAAATCCCCGTCGTCCGCGCTGAGGGCGTTGGTACCGAATTTAATGACAATTCTTTTTGCGTTTTTAATACTGTCTTTCATAACTCCCCAAATATAAAAAACCCGCCCAAAGGCGGGCTTATAAAAACATACGGAACTATTCCGCCGCGGCCGGAGCCGGAGGCGGAACCGCGCACGATTTTTCGCACCGCGTGTTAAACGGACAAACGGCACAGTGTTCCAAATTCGGATCAAAGTCGCCGACTTCTATTTTTTTGCCGATGTCAATAAACGTATCCAAAATTTTCTTTTCGTCAAACGCGTCAAACGGCGCACTGACGGTTTTGTCAAACGCCACAAAATAAAATGTAGCTTTGCCTTTTTGCATGTTCCACGCGCGGCGCGCACCGACGGCGTAAATCCCCATTTGCAGGGAATCCGTCACCGCCAAAGACAAATCCACGTCCGTCCCGGTTTTATAGTCGATTACTTCCCAAGAGCCGTCCGGGTGTTTGTCAATACGGTCGATTTTGCCGCGCAACGTCCATTGGCCTTCCTGAAAGATAAATTCGCGCTCCGTGCTGTCCACCGTGGTTTTGCGTTCGTATTCGCGCTCGGCGTACGTTTCCAGCATTTTTTTGCCTTTTAAATACCACTCCATCTGTTCGCCGGCGGACGAATAGCCCGCGCCAAGCCAGCAGTCGTCGTAATACGATAAAAGTTCGGACGGGTCGTTGGAGTTGCGGTGGTATTCTTCCAGCGTGCGGTGAATGGACACGCCCAAGGACGAAGCGGGAACAAGACCTTCCCGCTTATTTTCCATATACTTATATTTGTACAGGAGCGGGCACTCCATGTACGTTTTGATTTTGGAATAGTTCAGTTCGTACACGTCGCTATACATGGGAAGCGTCCTTTTCATCTTTTTGGGCGGCTCGCATAAAATGCACTAACGTATCGCCGTATTTTTCCACGCGGTAGACTTCCAGCGAAGCAGGAACGGCAAAATCTTCCGTCTTGTGGTTTTGCAAAACGATAATCCCGTTGGGAGAAAGCAGACGCGAGTCGGCCACGTTTTTTAAAGCGGGTTCCGAAAACGAGAGCATTTTGTTGTTAATGTCGCGGTACGGCGGGCCCATGAAAATAATATCATAACCTTCGTTGTCGCTATAGGGCATCAGCCAGTCGAGCGGTTTTAACACGTCGCCGCGGAGCACCTTGGCGCGGTCCGCAAACCCCAGGTGTTCCAGATTGCGGTGAATGTTTTTAATGCACGCGGGTTCGCGGTCCACCATCACGGTTTTAAGCGCGCCGCGCGACAGCGCTTCCAAAGACACGTTACCCGTTCCGGCGAACAAATCCAGCATGATGGCGCCGGTAATGCGCGGGCGCAAAATATCAAACAGCGACAGTTTGATACGGTCCGAAATCGGCTTTACCGGCAGATTTTTGGACACGGAAAAAA
>CALYRQ010000105.1 GCA_945483375.1 uncultured Elusimicrobia bacterium | reverse complement strand
ATCCTCTGCTTAGAAGGCAGATGCTCTATCCATTGAGCTATGGGGGCCAAAATGCTTAAATGTTGATACTTTATTTTACAAAAAAACGAACAAACATTCAAAAAATTTCTGTTTCCGTATTGGTTTGCGTTGCCATTGCCCGCCCTAGAAACAAAAATGCTACAATAAATTTATTTTAAACGGGGAGTCGTTAAATGGCGCGCAATTTATCATTTTCGTATTCTAAAATGGGCATGTATAAAGAATGCCCGCAAAAGTACAAATTCCGCTACGTGCACATGTTGCCCGAACAGCCCAAGTATTACTTTGCGTTCGGCACGGCGTTGCACGAAGTGATGGAATATATTTATAATCCCGCAAATCCCGTATTTCCCACATTGGCCGAAGCCCTGGCGTTTTTTGAAAACCACTGGAATAAAACCTCGTTTGACCAAAAGGGCTACGCGTCGGCGGAAAAGGAACTGGCGGGTTTTGCCGAAGGCCGGCGTATTATTGAAACGTATTACGCCAAACACGCGGCAGATTTTTTCCATCCGCTTTCCGTGGAAATGAAAAGCACTCTGGATATCGACGGGCTGAGCTTAATCAGCATTTTGGACCGTATTGACTATCTGGGCGACGGCAAAGTTAAAATTTTGGACTATAAAACGGGTAAAACCGTCCAGCGCGAGCCGGACCAGCTGTACATGTACCAAAAAGTGGTGGAAAATTCCCCCGCCATTAAATCGCTTGTCCAGCAAAAGGACCCGGGCATCAAAGAACTGCGCGTGGAACAGCTGAGCTTTTACCACCTGCCTACGTTGCACGAAATGACGTTTGAACGCGCACCGGACAAAGAGATTTTTGAATTCTGGCAGGGTGTGCTGACAGTGGCGGACAACATCCGCGCCGGTAAATTTAACCCTACTCCCGGCGAAAACCAGTGCCGCTGGTGCGATTACCGCAATATCTGCCCCGTATTTACGGGTAAGGAATACAACGGTCCAACGGGATATGCCGCCCGGAACGCTTCTTTAACCCCGGCGTTTACGGCCGCGTCCGCGCCGGAGCCCAAAACGGCGCAGGACGAACTATCCGAAAAAATCGACCGCTGCGGCGCGCTGTTGGACGAAGCCAGACAATTGCAGAAAGAAATCATCGCGCTGATGCGGGCGCATAATTTCGAACGCCATTTCGGCAAAAACTACAAAGCCGAACTTGCCCGCATTGAAAAACTGGAATTTACCGATAAAGCCAAAGTGGTGGACTTGCTTCGCACCCTAAAACTGCTCGCCAAAGTGTTGGTGCCTACGCAAAGCACGGTGGCGGGACTGCTTACCGATGCGTCCGTTCCGTCGGAAGCTAAAGAAAAACTCCGGGCGTTCGCCGTTAAGACGGAAGACGTAAAACTGGATTTGGAAAAAGTGGAGTAAAAATGCCCGTACAAAAAAAAGACAACCGTTTGAAATTCTCCGTTTGTGCAGTTCTCCTCGCGCTCGCGTTGTTTACGGCCTCGCGCGCCGCGCTTTTGTTTTTGAATCCTGCTTTTTTTGCGAGTTTGACGGGGCCGCAGCTGGCGTCCGCTTTTTTAAACGGATTACGCTTTGATTTTGCGATTGTTGCTCTTTTCATGGGGCCCGCCGTACTTTTGTTAAACCTGCCCGTAAAAAAAACTTGGTGGGCAACCTTGTGGAAGAGCGTTTTGGTGTTGGAATCCGTATCGTTTGCCGTCATGCTGGCGGCGGACCAAATCTATTTCCCTAAAATTAACCGTCATATCGCCGAGGAAGTCCTGCAGATTTCCAACGACTGGGGATTTATCTTTTCGTATGCGTTTACCCAGGCGTGGCCCGTGCTTTTGGCGCTGGCCGCCTTATGCGCGCTTGCCGGGTGGCTGATTGGACGCGGTTCCAAGGTCTATTCCCCCCGCCAATGGAGCGTAAAAAAAGAAACGCTTTGCGCGGTGCTTATCGTACTGGTTGTTGTGCTGGGAATCCGCGGGCATTTGGGGCGCGGCAAATCGCTCGGCGTGGCGGACGTATACCAGTTTGCCTCCACCCCGGCGCAGGCCGCTCTGACGCTCAATGGCGTTTTTACCGCGTACCAGGTGGGACGCAAGGGCAAAGTGGAATCGGCCAATGAGTTCCCGGCGGACGCGGCTCTCAAAAACGTACAAAAACTGTTTGTTGCGGCGGATGAAACGGTGCCGGATGCGGCTTACCCGCTGATGCGCCGCCGCATTGGATCGCCTTCCGAACCCAAACACAATGTACTAATTGTTTTATTGGAAGGCTGGCACCCGCATTATGTGGACGGCCTTTCCGGCAACGGCTATGGCGTAACGCCCGTATTCGACGGGCTTCTCAAAGAAGGGGTCAATTTTACAAACGCGTATGCGAGCGGGCTTCGCAGTATTTTCGGGTTTGCGGCCGTGATGGCTTCGCTGCCTTTGGTGCCGGGGCTTCCGGCGTTTGGGTACGGATTGGAGCTTTCCGCGTTATCCCCCATGCCCAAGCACTTTGCGGACGCCGGATACTATACGTTTTTTGCCCAAAGCTCCCACCGCGATTCTTACCGCCTCTGTGCGCTGGCTTCGGCCCTGGGCGCGCAGGAAAGTTACGGCTGGGAGGATATTCCCGAGCGGCTGAAATACAATAAAACGGCGCCTTTCGGTTACGATTACGACGTCTTTATGTTCGCCGCCGATAAAATTAAAGCGCGCAAAGAGCCGCATTTTATGGGCATGGTGTTTACGGGCATTACGCATGAACCGTTTACGTCCACGTTATCCCAGTTTGACAAATATCCCTACGATTCGTGGGAACACGGCTTTTTAAATACGCTGGGTTTTGCGGACTGGTCCATCGGCGAGCTGTTAAAACGCGCCAAAGAGGACGGGTGGTTCGACGATACGATTTTTGTGTTCGTGGCGGACCATACTTCCGGCGGCCCGCAGAATCCTTCTCTTAGAAACCATTTCCGCATTCCGCTGTTGGTGTACGCACCCAAATTATTTAAACCGCAGGAGCGGAAATATACCGTTTCCCAGCTGGATATCGTCCCCACCCTGTACCGCTTGACGGGCTTGTCCCCGCTCTATACGGCGTACGGGCGGGATTTGTTTGATGATTCCGTGCCGCATGCGGCGCTCGTGTCCGAAGGCGTTAACATCGGCGTAATTACCGACGAAGGCGAAATGCGCCACAGCGGGACGCAGGTTTTGGACCAGCAGGCCGACGTCCCTGCTTTTAACGAGAACGGCAAAGCGGAAGAAATGGTTTTATCGCTGGACAAAGCCGCCTATACGCTACTCGGCAAAAATAAGTGGTATCGGGAGGCTTCAAAATGACGGAGCGTTTTATCGCCGCGCTTGATTTGGGCACTTCCAGCTGCCGTGCGGCGGCCGTGTCCCCGGACGGACGTATTCTGTGCCAAAAAACGGTCCCGCTGGCGCCCGTGCGCCGCGCGCCGGGGTTATCCGAGTATGACGCGCAAACGCTGTTTTCCGCCCAATTAGAGGCCCTGCACGGTGTTTTAAACGAGGCCGGCCCGCAAAACGCGGCGGCCATTGCCGTGGCGTCCCAGCGTTCCACCGTGGCGCTGTGGGATAAATCTTCCGGGGTGTCCGTTGCCCCCGTGTTAACGTGGGAAGACGGCCGCGCCGCCGAAGAAGCGCAGCTTTGCACCTTGTCGCAGGACGAAATCCACGCGCTGACCGGATTATATAAAACCCCCTATTTTTCCGCCCCTAAAATCGCCTGGTGTTTGAAAAACTGTCCGCCCGCCCAAGAGGCTCTGGCGGCTGGAACGCTGGCGGCGGGGCCGGCGGCGACGTATTTGATTTGGAGGCTGACGGAAGGAGCCGTTTTCGCCACGGACCCGACGCTTGCCCAGCGCACGCTTTTGTTTGATATCAACACGCGCGCGTGGAGCCGGCCTTTGTGCGAAGCCTTTGGCGTGCCGTTGTCTGTGTTACCCGCAGTGCTTCCTTCCGGCGCGGACTACGGATTTTATCGTTACAACGGCGTAAACATTCCCATTTTATCCTGTGCGGGTGACCAGCAGGCCGCCGCTTACGCGTCAAACCTTACGCCGGGCAAATGCAGTATTAATTACGGTACGGGCGCGTTTTTACTTTATAACGCCGGGCGCGAAGCAAAACGCCTGCCCGGGATGTTGACTTCGCTGGCGGTGTCGGAAGATTCCTCCGAAAGCGATATCCTGCTGGAAGGTCCCGTCAACGCGGCGGGCAGCGTATTTATGTGGTTAAACGAATGCGGCGTGGCGATTGATATGACCGCCGCTGACGATTTGATAAAAACGGCCCAAAAGCCCGTTTGGCTGCTGCCTGCCTTGGGTGGTTTGGGCGCGCCGTATTGGGACTTTTCCATTTCTCCCGTGATTGCCGGGCTTTCCCCCCTTACCAAAAAAGCCGATATGGCGGCCGGAGCCGTGCGCGGCGTGGCGTTTTCGGTGGCGGATGTGGCGTATTATCTGCGTCAGTCCGGATTGGACCCGGTGCAGACGAGTGTTTCGGGCGGGCTTTCGCGCCTGGAATCGCTGGTGCAGTTTCAGGCGAGATCGGAAG
>CALYRQ010000104.1 GCA_945483375.1 uncultured Elusimicrobia bacterium | reverse complement strand
GCATAGAACTGCACCGGACCGCTGCCGTATAAAGTGCTAACATAAGAATCATTATCAGTGTGCGGTTTTTTAGCGGATTTTTACCTAAAAAAACGGCCTACCGCAGTTCCTTTTTGGGGTCGCGCAACTACGTTTGAAATGCTACAATAAAAAGTAGTTTTATTAGGAGAGAAAAACATGATACAAAACCGTTTTTGCCTGCGCCTGGCCGCGGGCCTGGCGGCGTTGTTGCTGGCCATGGGGGCTTTTGCCGCACCCGCTTTAAAAGTGCTGTCCGCCGCGCCGCAGGGCGCCGTTCAGTCCGCCGGCCGTCAAGCCGTCAGCGTGACGTTCAATCAGCCGGTGGCCGCCTTGTCGGAAGCCAGCCAGTTTTCGTCGGACGATTGTCCGCTCGTCATTACTCCGGCCGTGCCGGGTTCCTGCCGTTTTTCGGGCACGCAGACCGTCATTTTCGAGCCGTCCTCCAACTGGCCGCTCGCCACGCGTTTTACCGTGCGCGTAAAAGCGGGCTTTGCTTCGCGCGTATCGGGGGAAAAACTGGCTCAGCCGTATTCCTTTATGTTCTCTACTTCCGTGCCGCAGGTGCAGTCCGTCCGGCCGTTTAATGACGAACACTGGATCAGCCTCAATCCTACTTTTTATCTTGTTTTCAATATGCCCGTGGATGTGGACTCTCTCCCGCATTATGCGCGGCTGGCTTCGTCTTCCGGCAAAACGGCGGCGCTCTCCTTCCGCCCGATCAGCCAGGTGGAGTTTGAAAAAGATTTTTCTTATTACACAAAAGAGAACATCGTCGTCGCCAGCCCGCTTAAAACGCTGGAAAAAGGCGAACTCTACACGCTTACGCTGTCCGCCGGCGTAAAAGCGACGGTGGGCTCTTTGGGGATGCCCCGCCCGTACACCTTAAAATTTTATACATACCCGGAATTATCCGTCTTGGGCGAAGTGAATACGGGCTGTTTGCCGTATACACCGCAGGTGCGTTTTTCTACTCCGGTGCGTATGCGCGAATTGGCGGCCGCCGCCACGGTGGAACCCGCTTCCGCCGTGCGTAAACTGTCGGACCGGGAACTCGACCAACTGGGAAGCGACATGGTTATAAGTTCCGTTTCCAATGAAAATTCCCGCAAGTATTATAAAGAACGCTATAACCTCTCTGACGAAGAAATAAACGCCGGAACCGCGTTTTTCGCCACCGATCTTTCTTTCTTGAAACTGGAACCGGGGGAAAATATAACCGTTACGCTCTCCAAAGATTTGCGCGATATTTACGGCAACCGCCTGGGGAAAGATTATACGTTTACCGTTTCCAACTCCGGCTATTGCCCGGCGGTGGATTTTTCGGGTGGATTTGGCGTTTTGGAAAGCTATTTGCCGTCCCGCCTGCCGATTGATTTGATGAATACGCCGTCCTTGCCCGTGCAGGCCGCGCGCTTTAATAAAGAAAATTTCATTCCGTTTGATACGGCTTCTTCCCGTTACTGCAAACGCGCGCCGTTGGCCGAGATGACGTTTGACGGAGCCTACGAATTTAAAGATGTAAAAGACAAAAGCCTTAAAACGTTCTTTGACCTAAAAAAATTTAGTCCCACCGCCAAGGACAGCATTATCTTCAGCCAAGTTTTGCTTAAAGGCAAAAACTATGGGGAAGAAGGCTGCTGGGTTTCGTCCACAGACAACATTACCGACGTGGGCGTAACGTTTAAAACCTCGCCGGAGAACATTCTTTTGTGGGCCACCTCGCTCGAAACGGGCGAACCCATGCCCAACCTGACCGTGGAACTGCGCGGCAAAGACAATAAAATTTTGTGGACGGGTTCCACTGATATGAACGGCCTTGCGCTCGCACCGGGCTGGAAGAGTCTGGACGTTCCCGCCGCCGACTGGGGCCAGCCGGAAATTTATGCGTTCGTATCCAGCGCGGGCGGCGACGCCGTCGTCAGCAATTTGTGGAACAACGGCCTCGAACCGTGGCGTTTTAACTTAAATTACGATTATAACCCGGGTGCCGAACAAACGCGTTCCATGCTGTTTTCGGACCGCGGCGTTTATCGGCCCGGCGAAACGGTGTATTTAAAAGGCGTTATGCGCCAAATGAAAAACGGCGCGTGGAGCTTGCCGGACGCGGTGCGCGGCAAATTGGTAATTTCCGACTCCCGCGGCGAAACCGTGCTGACCAAAGAAGTAACCGTTTCTTCCGCTTTCGGCACGTTTGACGTTTCGTTTGACATTCCCAAAACGGCCCATACCGGCTCGTGGGACGCTACGTTTACCCCGCAGTTAAAAGGGGATAAGGACCCGCGCTCCGCCTATTATTCTTTCCGCGTGGAAGCCGTCAAACAGGCCGAGTTTAAAGTAACGCTCCGCCCGGAACGGGAAAATTATATTGCCGGGCAAGAAGCCAAATTTGCCGCGTCGGCGCAGTATAATTTCGGGGCTCCGCTGGCGGATTCCAAAGTAATCTGGACGCTCCGCCGCGAAAGCGCGTGGTTCGAAACCCAAGATTTTAAAGAATATGAATTTTCGCCCTATTTTCTGCGCGAAAACGAATATAAAGAAAACGGCAAACTGCTGTTAAACGCCGAGGGTAAGACGGACGCGCAGGGTGCGCTTTCGTTCTCGGCGGTGATGCCGTTTTCCGTGGCGCCCGTTCGCGTGTATGCGGAACTGGGGGTACAATCTCCCGCGCGGCAGGAACTTTTTGCCCGCACGTCCGTCATGGTGCACCCGGCGGATTTTTACCTGGGGACGAAAGTATTAACCGAAAACGCCGAACAGAATAAACCAGTGGAGGCCGATGTCGTTGCCGTTACGCCGCAGGGCAAACGCGTGGCCGCGTCTGTGGTGGCGAATATCCGCAAGGAACAATGGTACAGCGTGCGCAAAACGGGGCTTTCGGGCCGCTTGGAATGGGTCAGCGAAAAACAAGTTACCGAACTGCCCGCCCAAACCTTGGAAGTGGGGGAAAAGGGCGCGATGTTCTCGTTTACGCCCGCCGAAGCCGGCAACTACTTTGTAACGCTTACGTCTTCCGACGCGTCCGGCCGCAAGGTGCTGGGCGGGTTCAATGTAATGGTATATGGCGAGGGCCAAGCCTATTGGCGTCAGACCGATGACGACCTCTTGGTGTTAAAGCAGGATAAAAATTCTTATAAACCCGGCAAAAAAGCGCGTATCAGCGTGCAGTCTCCGTATGAAAACGCGCTCGCGCTCGTTACCGTGGAACGCGAAGGTATTTTTGACGCATGGACGACGGCCGTCAAAGGCGGCGCGGACTATATCGAAGTGCCGATAAAAGCGGACTATCTTCCCAACGTATACGTAAGTGTTACCTTGGTGCGCGGCCGTACCGGGGCCCCGGTGGACGATAAAGGGCTTGATTTGGGTAAACCGCAGGGCAAAGTCGGCTACGTGAACTTGAACGTAGAACCCGAAAGCAAACGCATCGCCGTAACCGTGAAGCCGAATAAAGACACCTACCAGCCCGGCCAGGAAGTTACTTTAAAACTGGCCGCCAAAGCGGGCGGAAAAGCCGTTCCCGCCGAAGTGGTAGTCATGGTGGTGGACGAAGGCATTTTGGCCTTGACGGGTTACCAAACGCCGGACCTGTTCAGCTATTTTTACGGCTCGCGCCCCGTGTCCGTATTTACGATGGATAACCGCGTTTACGTGGTGGGCCAGCGTAACTTTGGCGAAAAAGGCGAAAACCGCGGGGGCGGCGGCGGAAGCGAAGCCAAACTGGGCGGTACGGATTTGAGAAATAATTTTTCGTTTACGCCTTATTTTAACGCGGCGGTTCAAACGGATAAAAAGGGCCGCGCGGAAGTGAAATTTAAACTGCCCGACAATTTAACCAAATTCCGCATTATGGCGGTTGCCGTAACGGCGGACGAGTTCGGTTCGGGCGAGTCTTCCGTGAAAGTTTCCAAACCTGTGATGGTTACGTCCAACCTGCCGCGCTTTGCGCGCAAGGGGGATAAATTTTCCTGCGGCGCGGTGGTGTACAATTACGAAGACAAAAAAGGCGAGCTGACCGTATCGGCCGCCGCCAAAGGTGCGCTTAAACTGACGGGCCCTGCGGAACAGCCCGTTACCGTGCCGCTCGGCGGCGCCAAAGAAGTAACCTGGGCGTGTGAAGCCGCGGAAAACGGCAAAGCCGAAGTATCGTTTGCCGTCAAAGGCCAAAAATCGTCCGACGGCGTACTTGCCAAACTTACCGTCAGCCCGGTGGAGAAAAAGCAGACGCTTGCCTTGTATTCTTCCACGGACGGAGAAAAAGAAGAACTGTTGGATAAGCCCGGCAACTTAAACGCGCAGGCGGATAACCAAATTACGTTCTCGCTTGCGTCCACCGCACTTATTAATCTGAAAGGTTCCATGGTTTATTTGATGACGTATCCGTACGACTGTTTGGAACAGCAAATGTCCAAGGTGTTGCCCGTTATTGCGGGGGCGAACCTGGTGGAAGATTTCAACCTGGGCAACGTGAAAGACCTTAAAAAACGCGCACAGGAAATTTTGGACCGCGTGCCGGAATATCAATATTCCTCCGGCGGGTTCGGATACCGCTCCGCGAAGCCTTCATAGCAAAGCTT
>CALYRQ010000103.1 GCA_945483375.1 uncultured Elusimicrobia bacterium | reverse complement strand
ACATAGGAATGGGTTATAATGGTGGCTATATCCGGGCCCGAGTCTTCCTGTCCGGGGATCGAACCCGTGTTTTTGGGTACAGAACAGTCCCCGAATGAAAGGGGGTCTGCTGCGTCTTTAAAGACGTTCACGGGTCCCTGGTCGCCGGTTTGCTGTTTCATGATTTCGTTCATGTCTTGGCTGAATTTTTGTATGTCTTGGTTCCGCAGTTCTTTTTTAGCCTGTTCGTGTTCGGGCGAATTCGGGTCGGGGTATTTGATGTTTGCCAACCATTCGGCGGATTCGGCAATGGCCCGCGTTGGATTGATTAAATTCAAAAACGCTTCCGCGGCTTCCGCACTGCCGGGGACAAGCGAGGCAAAGGGGTTGTTTCTGAATCCATCCCAGTCTACCGGGCGGGATTTGGGCAGCGTAGAGGATTTTTCCGTATTTTTGCCTATCCCGGCGGAAGAGGAGGTCCGGGCGGAGGCTAAACGGTCGTCGTCCCCCGTTCCCTGTATGGCGCCTTGGGCGGCCGGTTTTTCGCCAAAGCCGAACAGGCGTTTAATCGGGTTAAATACGCGCGCCAGGCGGGAATCGGGCACTTCTTCTTTGACGGCGGGAAGACGCATGACGGGCGTAAAACGGGCTTGGCGTTCCTGGGTGACAAAACGGTCGTAGGCATTGTCTTTTGCGTTAATTTCGTGCATGCCGCGTGTGGAGCCTTCCGGGGAAGTTTGACGGATGAGCACCCAGTCGCCTTCTTCGGTTTGCAGGTAGGCGTCCGCGTAGGCGGCTCCGTCGCCGCCGGAGAACACGCCCGTACCGGCTCCCGCGCTCTGGGCGGAAGCGTACATCGTGTCGCCTTGCGGCTCTCCGAATAATTCATTGGCCTGCTCGGCCGTCATTTGTTCGGCAATTTTTTGCTTTTCTTCGGCGTTTTGGCGTGTGCGGAAAAAGCGCGCAATCCGGCCGACGAGTTCCGTGAGCGGGTTAGAGGTAAAAATTTGCGGTTCAGCTTTGGCGGTTTCGTTATTTGTCGCGGTTTTGGGGGCGGAAGTTTCCAAAAAAGGCAGCAATAAAAATAAAAAGAAAACGGCACAGCAAACGATTAAAGCGATTTTGACTGATTTTTTCATAAATACTCCGTCTTACGGATTTGCCCGCCGCATGCCTTGTGAAGGCACGTACAGCGGCGGTTATTATATAGTCTATCCGTTTGTATGGGATTTTTCAAGTGTATTTAGACCCAGGGACGGATAGGTCTATTCTTCGCTTAAATGCAGCAGGCGTTTGAGAATAGCCCAAGATTTTTTGAAGTGGTTGCTGATGGGGTTGCCTGCGGGGTGGGGCGGCGTATCGGGCTTGGTTTGCTCTTCTTGGGGGAGCGTATATCCGGCGGAAGACGCCAGACGGACCAAATAGTTGGACGGTACGGCAAAGTTCAAATTTTGGTTGCCGTCCCCCTGGTAGCTGGCAAACGCCACGGAAATTACTTTGCCTTCCGCGTTAAAGACGGGGCTTCCGCTTGAGCTGGGGGAAATGGGCGCGCTGATTTGGTGCCAAATGACGCCGTTGGCTTTTTTGCGTACCTGGCTGATGAGCCCGGAACTGATGGTGTTTTGCAATCGGCGCGGATTGCCGATGACGGTAATCGGCTGGCCGGGGAGGACATTGTCCGAATCGGCCAAGCGGACGGTGGGCAAATTAAGAGCTTGAATCTTGAGCAAGGACAGATCTACGTCGTCCGCGCTTGCGACGGCGACGGCTTCGCCCGATACGGTGCCGTTGTTAAAGGTGATGTTCATGTACAGTGCGTCGTCGGACACGTGGCGGCTGGTGGCGATGAGTCCCTCGGGTAAAACGGCGAATCCCGTGCCGGTAAAAGTGGAACCGTCTTTTTTTACGACGTTTACGGCCACGACGGCGGGCGCGTTTTCCTGCGCGATGCGGACGTGGTCATTTTCCGCGCGCGCGGCGGTGCAGGCAAGCAGGAGAACGAGCGGAAACAGAAGTTTCTTCATGTACTGATTATATAATAATTTTTTTCCGGCCGGAAACATTGAAATAAAAGCGCATAAATTGTACACTAAAGTTAGATATAAGGAGTTATACCATGCCAGAAGCATTTTATGTCAGCCGCAAAAAATACGAAGCTCTTGTAAACGAGCTGAAAGATTTAAAAGAATTAAAGGCCCAGCTTTCCAATGAAATCGGGGAAGCCGCCGCCCAAGGCGATTTGAAAGAAAACGCCGAATATCACGCCGCCAAAGAAAAACAGGCCGAAACGCTGATCCGTATCCAGGAATTGGAATCACGCCTTAGAAACGCCCAAATCACCGACGATTTGACCGTGGATAAAAGCGAAGCGCGCATTGGCGCCACCGTTACGTTTCAGGATGTGGACGCGGGCCTCGAATTTACCTATACGCTGGTGGGCTCTATGGAGGCCAACCCGGAAAAGGGCCTGCTGTCCGTGCAGTCTCCGCTGGCCAACGGCGTACTCGGTAAAAAGGAAGGCGATACATTTGAAGCCCAGCTGCCCCGCGGCCCCAAAACGTATAAGCTGGTTAAGCTGGAATATAAATAAACGCTTTAAGTATAAAAAATCCCCGGTTTGAACACCGGGGATTTTTATTATATCTGGAACCCCCCGGCTACGCCGGGGGTTTTTTATTTACAAATGTGGGTTTAGAAGAACGGCGGGAATAAATCTTCTTCTTGCGGAAACATCAGCTGGTCGAGTTCTTTGACAAATTTCTGGCTGTTAAGTTTCCAGTAAGACATCGCTTCAACCAACATGGGCTCATCGTGGCGGATGTCAAAGAAGTCCCGGATTTTTACGGAGCGGGGCAAAAAGCCGTGTTTTGCTTTAAACTCTTGTATGTCTTTTAGCGTATCTTGTTCGGATAGTCTTTTCGCCGGATACATTTCTGTCAGTTCGTAGAGCCGGGTCATGATGGGTATCATTTCTTCAAACATGTTGACCTGATTGCCAAACACTAGCGGTTCGAATAAATGGTACAGCGGCCGTTCCAGCGGGTCTTGCCATATCGGCGCGCGGTGGTGTTCGGCTACGAATTTTTCCATATCCGCCAGCAGATTTTTGTAAATTTCAACGGTGGTTCTTACAGAAGTGCTGTTTTTGGCAAACGTCAGCAGTTCTTCATACAAATCATTCATTTGCCGCAACGTAACTAACACCTCTTCATATTCCTGTTGGGTGTGGGTTTCTTTGGCGATAAATTCTTTGATTTCGGCATTTAATATATCGGCTTGTTCATACAGCGCAAACAGTTGTTCGGCTTCCTTCTCGTTTAGGTTGTGTGCGAGAGCGGCCTGTTGGGGGGAGGGAGCTATCATAGATAATTCTGCTCTAATGGCGCGCATTCCGCCAAATTTAATAACTTCGCGCAGCTGCCAGGAAGGTTTATGCGAGTGGCGTGTTAAATAGCTTCTAGCCGCAATGGCAAATGATTCTTCGGGGATAGATTTATTGGAAAAGAACGGCAGTTTGGACGTAAGGTTAAAGTATTCTTCCAAATCCTGAGTCATACTGGAAATGTAGCCCTGGTCCAAATTGTTTAACAGGGACGTCCGCAGTGTGTTATTAATAATGGTTTTTTCTATTTGCGCCCGTAGTTTTTCGGGATGAACCGTCGGCTGGGCTTGCAAACTTTGGTATAAAGCCACGGCGCGGGCGTATTCGCGCTGGAACTGGAAACGCTGGTTCAAAATATGTTTTGTAGGCGAATTAGAAAGCCCCACCGCAAACGCCTGAGCGTTGCGCGTAACGTAAGATACCTCGCGGGACACTTTGCTGGATAGCTGCCCGGCGGCTTTGGAGGATATTCCCGCGGCGTTGGATAATCCTTTTAGTTGCGCCTGGGCGGGCAGGGTCAGCAAGAGGGTAGATAATAGCAAAATCGGTGTTTTTATATAAGTTTTCATATCAATAGTATAGAAAAAGGTTTTGTTTGGCGACAGGGTCTTTGGGCCCAGGCACGTATAGGTCTTTTGGCTTTTACTGTGGGAAAGCGGTTGGCGGCGGTACAAAAAAACGGGCCCTGTTGGGGCCCGTCAGTTTAAGAAGAAGATTAATATTTCTTCAATACGGCTTCTTTGGCCGCGGACGAGTAGACGTTGTAGTCTATTTGCTGGAAGATGGAATCTTTCTGTTCCAAGTCGTACACGTAGCCCTCGTTGATGCGGTTGCCCTGGATTTGTTCGTAAAGCTCGTTAAAGCGTTTGACGTGGTCCTTGGTTCGCTTGGTGGAGTATTCCTTGGCTGTGCCGGTGGTCATCAAAAACGCCCAGTCGGAGGATTGCATCAGCACCAGTTCGCGCGCCAGTTGGTTGAGCGCGCGGCGAAGGAGACCGTCCGCATTGGGGAACTTATTGGCCAGTTCCATCATGCGCTCGGCCGATTTGATGAGGTGGCGGTAAATCCAGTCGTTGCCGGAGTTGAGCCACACGTCGTGGTAACCTTTGTCACCCCAGGAGGACATGGACGGTTGTACCACTTGGTTTTCCGGGTAGATGGCCAGGTATTCGCTCGGGGTGATGAGTTTGATGTCCTTCTGGTCGTAATAGATTTTTTTGAACAGATATTCCAGGAAATCAATCCCTT
>CALYRQ010000102.1 GCA_945483375.1 uncultured Elusimicrobia bacterium | reverse complement strand
GGCGCGTCAAGGCCGAGGGACGCACAAGATAACAGAATTTGGCAAATTGTTGGCACTTAAAAGCAACGAAACGCAAAGAAAATCTCTTTGCGTTTCGTGCGTCTTACGAAAGTTAACATCAGCCATTTTAGCGTTTGCCAAATACAACCCAAAGTTATACAATATATACAAGCCGGAGTGCCCCTCCGGGCTGTCGCGTTTTTGCGCGGCGTTTTACCGTTTTAACATTACGCAAAAGGAGACTTCTCTACTATGGCTAAACTAGTTGCTATGGACGGCAACGGCGCAGTATCTCACGTTGCCCACGCCACCAACGAAGTAATCGCTATTTACCCGATTACCCCGTCCTCCACGATGGGCGAAATCTGCGACGCGAAAAGCGCCAAAGGCGAAACCAACATTTGGGGCAACGTCCCGTCCGTGAGCGAGCTGCAGTCCGAAGGCGGCGCTTCCGGTGCGGTGCACGGTTCCTTAACCGCCGGCGCGCTGACCACCACTTTCACCGCCTCCCAGGGCTTACTTTTGATGATTCCGAATATGTACAAAATCGCCGGCGAACTGACGCCCACCGTGTTCCACGTTTCCGCGCGCGCCATCGCCACCACGGCGTTGTCCATTTTCGGCGACCATTCCGACGTTATGGCCGTCCGCCAAACCGGCTGGGCCATGCTCTGTTCCGACAACCCGCAGGAAGCCATGGATATGGCCTTAATCTCGCAGGCCGCCACGTTGCGCGCCCGCGTGCCTTTTGTGCACTTCTTTGACGGTTTCCGCACCAGCCACGAATTGAACATGGTGGAACCCCTGTCCAAAGAACAGATGAAAGAAATGATTAACGACGAGCTTGTAGCCGCCCACAAAGCCCGCGGCTTAAACCCGGAACACCCCACCGTGCGCGGTACCGCCGCCAACCCGGACGTGTACTTCCAGGCCCGCGAAGCCGTCAACAAATTTTACAACGCCGTACCCGCTATCGTAAAAGAAGAAATGGCCAAGTTTGAAAAAATCTCCGGCCGCAAATATGACCTCTTCCAATACGTTGGCGCCGAAGACGCCGAAAAAATCGTAGTGATTATGGGTTCCGGCGCGGACGTGGCCCAAAACGCCGTGGAAAGCATGGCGGGCGAAAAAGTGGGCGTACTCAAAATCAAATTGTTCCGCCCCTTCTCTATTGAAGATTTCGTACGCGTAATCCCGGCCACGGTCAAAAAAATCGCCGTAATGGACCGCACCAAAGAACCCGGTTCCATGGGCGAACCGCTGTTCCAAGACGTTTGCGCGGCGTTCCTCACCAAAGAAGCCAAAGCCAAATTCCCGGCTACCCCGCTCATCATCGGCGGCCGCTACGGTATCGGCTCCAAAGATTTTACGCCGTCCCACGTCAAAGCCGTGTTTGACAACCTGGCCAAAGACGAACCGATTAAAGATTTCGTCGTCGGCATTAACGACGATTTGACCGGCAAATCCCTGCCCGAAGCCAAACTGGCCACCAAATCCGGCAATGATATTTTCGCCGCGCTCTTCTACGGTTTGGGTTCCGACGGTACCGTAGGCGCCAACAAAAACACGATGAAAATCATCAGCGCCAACGGTTTCTTTGCCCAAGGGTACTTCGTATACGACTCCAAAAAATCCGGGTCTATGACGACTTCCCACATCCGCTTCGGCAAAAACTACATCCGCGCGCCTTACCTCATCCAATCGGCTGATTTTATCGGCGTGCACATGTTTGACTTCTTGGATAAATACGACGTGCTCGGTTCCGCCAAAGAAGGCGCCACCGTACTTATCAACTCTCCTTACGGCGCGGACGAAGTGTGGAACCACCTTACCGCCGAAGTGCAGAAAATTATCATCGACCGCAAACTGAAAGTGTACGTCATTGACGCTTCCGAAATTGCGCTCAAAACCGGTATGGGCAGCCGCACCAACACCATTATGCAGACGGCCTTCTTCGGTATCGCGGGCGTAATCCCGGCCGAAAAAGCCATCGCCGACATTAAAGAAGCCATCAAGAAAACCTATTCCAAAAAAGGCGAAGAAATCGTACAGAAGAACTACAAAGCCGTGGACGCCGCGTTGGCGGGCCTGCACGAAGTAAAATATCCGGCTGAAGTTTCTTCCAAACTGCACACCAAAGCCCCCGTTCCGGCCGACGCCCCCGCGTTTGTAAAAGACGTTTTGGGCGAAATGATTGCCGGCCGCGGCGACAAGCTGCCCACCTCCGCTATGCCGGAAGGCGGCGTGTATCCGACGGGTACCACCCAGTACGAAAAACGCAACATCGCCATTATGGTTCCGCAGTGGGATCCCAACACCTGTATCCAGTGCGGTTTCTGCTCTATGGTCTGCCCGCACGCGGCGATCCGCATCAAAGCGTACGACGGCGCGGCCTTGAAAGACGCTCCGAAAACCTTTAAATCCGCCGACGGAAAAGCCGACTTGGCCGGACTCAAATTCACCGTACAAGTAGCGGTGGAAGACTGCACCGGCTGCGGCGCGTGCGTATTTAACTGCCCGGCCAAAAACAAAGAAAACCCGGAAAAGAAAGCCCTCAACATGGTGCACCAGCTTTCCGTGCGCGAAGACGAAATCGACAACTACGCGTTCTTCCTGGGCCTGAAACAAGCCGACGTGAAAACGAAAAAAGAATCCGTCAAAGGCTCCCAATTAAGACGCCCCTTGTTTGAGTTCTCCGGCGCGTGCGCGGGCTGCGGCGAAACGCCGTACGTCAAACTGTTGACCCAGCTGTTCGGCGACCGCTTGGCTGTAGCCAACGCGACGGGCTGCTCCTCCATTTACGGCGGCAACCTGCCCACCACGCCTTACTGCAAACGCGACGACGGCAAAGGTCCGGCGTGGGCGAACTCTTTGTTCGAAGACAACGCGGAATTCGGCCTCGGTATGCGCTTGGCGTTTGACCAGCTGAACCACGACGCCAAAGCCCTCCTCGCGGAAGCCAAAGAAGGCGGACTCAAAGAACATGCGGCCTTGATTGACGCGCTCTTGAACGCCGACCAAACTACCGACGCGGGCGTAGAAGAACAACGTGCGCGCGTGGCGGAACTGAAAGAAATCTTGAACAAAGGCGCGGAAAAAGGCTGCGACACCTGCAAACGCCTGCTCAGCTTGGCCGATTACCTCGTCCGCAAATCCGTGTGGATTTTGGGCGGTGACGGCTGGGCCTACGATATCGGCTACGGCGGTTTGGACCACGTCCTCGCCAGCGGCAAGAACATCAAAATCTTGGTACTGGATACGGAAGTGTACTCCAACACCGGCGGACAGATGTCCAAAGCCACGCCTTTAGGCGCGAAAGCCTTGTTCGCTGCGGGCGGCAAAACCATGCCGAAGAAAGACCTCGGTATGATTGCCATGACCTACGGCAACATCTACGTGGCGCAGGTAGCCATGGGTGCGAACATGAACCAGACCATCCAAGCCTTGGCGGAAGCCGACGCTTACGACGGTCCGGCGTTGGTCATCGCGTACGCTCACTGCATCGCGCACGGTATCGATATGTCCAAAGGTATGGGCGAAGCCAAGAGAGCCGTACAGGCCGGACGCTGGATTCTGTACCGCTTCAACCCCGAGGCCCGCTACGAAGGCAAGAACCCCTTGCACGTCGACAGCCCCTTGGGCGCCCCGACGCTCCCGCTGGCCGATTATATGAGCGGCGAAAACCGCTTCAAAGGCTTGATGAGAGACAACCCGGAACTCGCGAAAGAGCTTATCAAACGCGCTGAATCCGAATACGCTTGGAGACGCGATTTGTATAAACAACTCGCGGCTATAGTTCCCGGCGAAAAAGTAGAAAAATAGTTTGTAGAGAAAGCGTTGAAAGCCCCCTGCGAGCGCAAGCAAGCTGGGGGCTTTCTTATACCCAAAAAGGCCGCGATTTGTATAAACAACTCGCGGCCATCGAACCGGCTGAGAAAATCGTTAAGTAATTTACGATAAAAGCATTGAAAGCCCCTGACCGTTAGGTTGGGGGCTTTCTTATAATTACAAATTACAATCCGTCATTCCGTGGAGTTGTAATACGGAATCTGCCTTTTGATAACGACAGATCCCGTATAAACACCTTACGGGATGACGACTTAACATAAAATCTTTCTCTTCATACTGACATAAAAAGTTATCCTGCAAGGCTTCTGCGCAGGATCGACTGTTTCTTATAAAATCAACCCCAATCGGCAGCTCCCGAACAGAAACTTTTCGGGATGACCTTATGTTATCCAAAAAACCAGTCAATTCCCCAGCAAGTGAAAGCCAAAGGCAATACATTATTAGTAATCAAAATCTTTAATAGATTCCCATCCTCTGGCTTGCAAACTATCACAAACGCTTTTGCCCACCTTATCAAACCAACCGCACCGCCTCCGCCAAACGCCATCGGCTTCCCTTTCTGAAACAAGCACATAATAGGATGAGGCGGAATTTCTGTAGGCATAAACACTCCCTGCGCTCGCATTATAAGAAAATCCTTTAATTTGACAGCCATTATCAACAGGCGTACAAGCAATATCAATATCCCAGATCAGATCAGCCTCAACACCGCTAGTTGGCAGAAACTCTTGCCCGAGAAAGCTACCGTTCTCCAAGAAATAAATATCTTCCGCCTTTTCCATAGCAGAAAATAACGTAATAGC
>CALYRQ010000101.1 GCA_945483375.1 uncultured Elusimicrobia bacterium | reverse complement strand
AAATAACGCCCGCGGGGTTGAATCCGTCCACTGCGTCCGTCATTTGTACGAGCTTTGCAAGGTCCGCTTTCAAATTGGCGGTTACGTTATAGGTGGGCGAAACGGAGGCCCAGCCGACGGTCCCTTTGGCCGTAAGGCCGCTGTCCCGCACGCTTAAACCTATGTTTTGGATAACGGCGGAAGATTTATCCAAATCGGCCGACGCCTGTACGTTCATATTGATAACAGGAAGCGCAAAATTCGGCAAATCGGGCAGGAAGTCGGCAAAAATTTGGTTATTAATGCCGCTGATCGTGCCGGAAAATTCGGCCGTCGGAGCGGTGAAATCCTTTACGCCGCCTTTTAACGCGAATTTAACGGTTTTATAATTGGCGGAAACGTTGTTCACCGTCACGTAGGCGTTTTTCAAATCCAGGTTGGCCAAAAATACGCGCAGCGCGATGCGGACGGGTACGGACACCGCCGGGCCGTTTTTCTCTTGAAATTCGGTAGTGAATGAAATGTTTACGTCAAACGGTTCATTCAAATCAAGTCCGTTGATTTCCACGTTTAAATGTTCCAGGCCCGCGGTCATGCCGGTTTGCAAATCTTTATAAAGGAGATTGCAGTCCGTGACGGAAATTTTGTCCGCCAACAATACAAACGAGGAGGAAGAAGTGTCATTGTCTTGGACGGACTCCTGCGGGGCTGTTTCGTCCGGGGCGGGAATTAAACTGTCAAAATTAAACGCACCGTCTTTCTGTTTAACGACGTTTACGTTTAATCCGTCTACAATTACCGTAGCGATTTCCACCCGTTTTTTCAGTAGCGGCATAAGCGCCACTTTTACGGAAAGTTTGTCCGCTTTTACAAATGTTCCGGCCTGGAACGAGTCGGCTTCGGACATGGCAAAATTATCCAGCGTCACGCCGATTAGGTTGAAGGAAAGCCCGTCAAACGTAATCTCGCGGTGCAAGGTGTTTTTTGCGTAATCAAGCGCGATGGCTTTGATTTTTTCAGGCGGAAACATAATCCGCAGGGCCACCAAGGCGGCTACCCCCAAAACCGCCAATACAAGGACGGTTTTTAACAGCAGTTTTAATAATTTCTTCATATGGTTACTCTACCGGCGCGGCGTAATTTTACCACCGTGTAAAAAGGTTATTTTTTCCGTTCGTCTTCCGGGCGGACGATTTCGGCTTCGATTACGTTTTCGTCCTTTTGGCGTTGCAAACGGAAGCGTTGCACATCGTTATGCAACAGGGAAAGCACTAAGAGGATAAACGCTCCGTCGTCGGCAATGCCCAAGAGCGGCAACACGTCGGGCAGTATATCCACGGGGCTGAGCACGTATACAAAGCACAGTACCGTCCAGAACAGCGTGCTCCACGGCATTTTAAATTTCCCGCGCAGAACGGCCCACATCATGGGAAACACGGTCGGGAGGTCTGTCAACAGTTGAATGGGATTAAACTTCACGGTTACGATCCCTGCCCGGCCGGAGCGGCGTGCTTAACGTCTTCCGCCACGTCGTCGGCGCGCATGCCGAGGATGTTTTCATTCACGCGCATGGCGTAATCGCCGATTCTTTCAAAGTTGTTCAAAATGTCGGCGTAAGCGGTAATGGAATCCGGCGTGGCTTCGGCCTGTCCGGCCAAAATGCGTTCGCGGCGGGCGCGCAAAAATTGTTTGCGCAGTGCGTTAAGTTCGTTTTCGTCCCGCACGGCTTCCACAAACGTGTTGCGGGCTTTATCTTGCCATTGTTTGGTGGGCTGCTGTAAGTCCACCAGTACGCGGCGGGTGCGTTTGGTGATTTCTTTGGTCAGCTTGGCGATGCTTTCCAAATCGTCCACATCCTGGCCTTGGAACGGCTGTTTGGTGTGGAATTTTTCCAAAATACGCGCGATTTTTTCGCCGCAGTCGCCCATGCGTTCAATGCTGTTGAGCACGTCGAAGAGCGAGAACGCCTGCGCCACCGCGTGGCGGGATAAGTTCCCGTGCGTGAGCGTGGTTAAATAGAGATTGATTTTATGTTCCAGCACATCGGTGGTGTGTTCGGCGGCTTTTACGTCCTCAATTAATCGTTCAAACATTTTGTCGTCGTCCACTTTTACGGCGTGGATGAGTTTGTCGGTCATTTTGGTTACAAAGCTCATCATGCGTTCCACTTCTTTGCGTACGGCGATAAGCGCCAGCTCCGGCGTTTGCGTAAAGCGGGTGGAGAGGAAAATCAGTTCGTGTTCTTTTTTGTCTTCGCGTTTAGTTTTAGGAATGAACACGAGCGTCAGTTTGGCCAGCTGCTTTAAGAACGGCAGCATGAGCGCGGTGTTAATCAAGTTAAACACCGTGTGAAACGCGGAAATATGGTAAGGAAGTACGGCCGTCAGCACGGCGGTTTCTTTGGTGTACGGGGAGCCGGGCACCAACCAGTCGATGAAACCCACGAAGTGGCGGAAAATACACGTTACCCACAATACGCCGATCACGTTAAACAGAAAGTGTCCCAAAGCCGCGCGGCGGGCGTCTTTGCTGGCGCCGATGGCGGCTAAATTGGCCGTAATGGTGGTACCGATGTTTTCCCCCAGTACGAGAGCGCAGGCCGTGGGAAAATCAATAATCCCGGCCGCGGCGCAGGTGAGCGTCATCGCCATTACCGCGCTGGAAGACTGCAAAATAACCGTCAGCACCGAGCCGCTGAAGATAAGCGTCAGCAGGTTGAGCAGGTTATCGGGGCGGAATTTGGATATCCACGCCACCACTTGCGGGTTTTGCGCAAAATCAGCTGGGATGGCGTTTTTCATGATATCCAGGCCCAAAAATAAGAGGCCGAAACCCACCATCGTTTCGCCGATGCGGCGGATGAGAATTACGCGCGGAATAAACTGTACGAAAAATCCGACGGCGATCACCGGCAGCGCAAAGAGCGAAATCTGGACGCTGAAACCGAACAAGCTGACAATCCACGCCGTGAGCGTGGTGCCGATGTTGGCCCCGAAAATAACGCCCAGGGCCTGATAGAGCGTTAAGAGCCCCGCGCTTGTAAAACCGACGACCATAACGGTCGTTGCGCTGGAAGATTGGATAATACTGGTAACGAGCGCGCCGCAAAACGTGGCCGCGAAGCGGTTGGCGGTGGCTACGCCCAATAATTGGCGCAGTTTTTCGCCGGACGCTTTTTGCAGGCCGTCACTCATGATTTTCATACCGAACAGAAAGATGGCCAAGCCTCCGAATAAGTTGAGGGTGGTCAGCAGGGTAGACATACGGATTTATTCTCCTTATAGAAATGAACCGTCAAAAAAGGGAGAGCCCGCAAAACGGGTTCTCCCGAATGAAATACAAGCGTCTCGCCGCGCCGGTTTTGCCGCGCGGCTAAAAAAAGAATAGTACGGTAAATAAGAGCGCGTGTGGTCATTTGGACATTTTTACCGACGGCGCATCATCTTCTCCTTTTTGAGTTTTGTCTTGTTTTTGTTTGTTTTCCCACATGATGCGTTCCTGTTCGATTTGGCGCGCCATGTTGTCATCAAATAAAATGGTGGGCATTCGGTCTTCTTCTTCGGCATATTGCACTAAATCTTCGGGCTTGGGCTGGTATACCTGCTGCAGGTGCTGCTGGGTTACGCCGTCTTCCGCGTTGGCGCTGACGGAGGATTTAACCACCTCCACCTGTGCCACGTCCTCCGGGCGTACGATGTTGCCCACGCCGGGCGGCAGAATGTTATTATCCACCCCGAATACCTGCGTTTCGCGGCTGTTTAATTTTAATTCCGCCTGCGGGGTGAATGAATCGCGGTTATGGCCGTAATCCTGGTTTAAAAATACGAGTACCAAAAATGCGGGCAGGGCGAGCAGAATGGCACAATACAGGATACCTAATCCCACAAACACGCCAATCCAAACAGGCGAAAGCTGGGCCAGATTAAAACTGTCCGCGAAGTAGAGCGGAATGGCTACATAACCGCCGTACAGCACCGTGCCGACAAACAGCATGGGCAGCAGCATGATAATCAGCATCGCGCCCAACGCAGTAAGAACGCGGACGCCGGAGGTAAGCTGAAAGCTGTAGAGGACGGCTTCAATGGGGCCCTGCTCGCGAAGTGCGATGGCGACAGGAGCATACAGCAAACGCGCTCCGACGTAAAGCGGCACCGCCGCAATGGCAAGGACCGTTACAACGATAGATGCGTAAGTCCCGCCGGTAGCGGTACCTGTCATAATTTGCATCGTCCAGTCGGCGACAAAGGAGGAACCTCTAAAAAAGAAAGCTACCAGCAATCCGAAAACAACCCAGCAGATACCGTAAAATATGTTAAAAACAACCATATAAACCGCCGGGAATACGGAAGCGGAAAACGAATTGGAAACGGATTCATCCGTTTGTTCCGCCTTTGCACCGAAAATACGCAAGAGTACGATGGCAAAATAAGCGGACACAACATAGTTTAGCAGTTTGAGAATAAACAACGGTATTCCTGCTACCCACACCAAAGCAATTTCTGCCGCCAAAAAAAGCAGCAAGACAAGAATATATCCAGCCAGCGCGCCGCCGCAGCGGTTGAGCAGTGCAAACGACTCTATTAAAAGACGAGCTAAATTATGTTGTTCCCGTATTTCCATGGTTCCCCCATTCGGCGGTTTTTGTTTCTTACTGATATTATAGCAAAACGCGCGGAAGTTAAAACCGTTT
>CALYRQ010000100.1 GCA_945483375.1 uncultured Elusimicrobia bacterium | reverse complement strand
CACCGCGGTAAATTTGAACCCGTGTTGCCCACCATCCTCAAAAAAGGTCCCGCCGCCGTCAAAGCCAAACTCGGCAAAGCCACCAAATCCGTGGCCGACCAGGCGACCGTTAGAAAAATTTTCCCCAACACGTACGGACTGCCCGAAATTACCTTTGTAAAAGGCGCCAACAACGGTGCCTGCAAAAAAGCCGTACGCGTGGGTGTAGTGCTCTCCGGCGGCCAGGCCCCGGGCGGACACAACGTCATCGCCGGCCTCTTGGACGGCCTCAAAAAAGCCAATTCCAAAAATAAACTTTTTGGTTTCCTGGGCGGCCCCAGCGGCATCGTGGAAAACAAATTTGTCGAAATCACCCCGGCCCTTATGAAAGAATACCGCAATACCGGCGGGTTTGATTTAATCCAATCCGGCCGCACCAAAATCGAAACGGACGAACAGTTAAAAGCGGCCAAAGACAACCTGCTCGCCAACAAAATGGATGCGCTCGTCGTGGTAGGGGGGGATGACTCCAACACCAACGCGTGCGTTATCGCCGAATACTTAAAACAACAGGGCGTGGAAGTGAGCGTCATCGGCGTACCGAAAACCATCGACGGCGACCTGAAAAACAAACAAATCGAAACCTCTTTCGGCTTTGATACCGCCACCAAAATTTACTCCGAACTCGTGGGCAACATTCTGCGCGACGTCAACTCCGCCCGCAAATACTGGCACTTTGTGCGCCTAATGGGCAGAAGCGCGTCCCACATCACGCTGGAAGTGGCCTTTAAAACGCACCCCAACGCCGTGCTCATCGGCGAAGAAGTGCTGGCCAAAAAGATGACCTTGTCCCAGGTGGTGGACGGACTGGCGCAGCTTATCGCCAAACGCGCCAAAGCCGGCAAAAACTTCGGCGTGGTGCTGGTGCCGGAAGGGTTAATCGAATTTATCCCCGAAATGAAAGAACTCATCAGCGCGCTGAACGATTCTTTGGCCGACCACGAAGCTGAACTCGCCAAAATGAACACCGTGGCGGAAAAGAAAGAATTTATCCTTTCCATCCTGCCCGCCAAATTGGCCGCTTTGATGAAATCGCTGCCCGACGGCATCGCCGCCCAGCTGATGTTGGATCGCGACCCGCACGGCAACGTACAGGTGTCTTTAATTGAAACCGAAAAACTGCTGGTGGAAATGCTCCGCACGCAGCTGGCCGCTATGAAGAAAGACGGCAAATACGACGGTAAATTCTCCGCCATCACCCACTTCTTCGGCTACGAAGGCCGTTGCGGTGTGCCGTCCAACTTCGACGCCAACTACACCTATGCCCTGGGCTACAACGCCGCGGTGCTGGCGCTCAACAAATGCACCGGGTATTTGTCTTCCGTACGCAAACTGAGCAAAAAAGCACAGGATTGGGAATGCGGCGGTATCCCGCTGACCATGATGATGAACATCGAACGCCGCAAAGGCAAAGAAAAACCCGTCATCAAAAAAGCGCTGGTGGAACTCAAAGGCGAACCGTTCAAACACCTGGCCAAAAACCGCGCCGACTGGGCGGTAAATGACCAGTACGTCTTCCCCGGCCCGATTCAGTTCTTCGGCCCCGCGGAAGTAACAGACATGACGACGTTTACCTTAATGCTTGAACAAGGCAAAAAGATTAAATAAGTTGTTTTGAAACGCAAAGGCGGCTCTCTTACGGGCCGCCTTTTTTGTCTAGCGAAAACCACCGGCTAGGCCGGTGGTTTTCGCTAGGCAAGAACGCCCCGGGCGGATTATTTCCCCGGGGCACTTTTTGCAAAACTCTTTTTATTTGTTACGCGCCAAATACTTAAAAGGCCACAACACCAGGTATTTTAAAAAGCGCGCGGGGTGCATTTTCGGGTCCGGCGAACGGTCAAAAAAGTCCAGGCCGCCCAGGTTATACTTTTTAATCAGCTTGAGCCACCCGTGTTCCGGGTCCGTATGCGGCTCTCCGCCCATTTTTAAATACTCGGCATATAACTCCTGCCAGGGAGCGTTCCAGGTGTACGTCCAAAAACGCACGCCGCCTCCCGCACAGTGGTAAATCAGCACGTCTTTGCGGTTTTTGTCCAGATATTTGGGGTTGGACGGAAGGCAGTTGCAAGTATCCGGCAAAACCTCCATAGGAATGCCAAATTCCTGCAGCATTACGTTTACCACGCCTTGGTCTGGGCAGACCAAATTTTCCAGCCACTCCGCCGTTTTTTTGTAGCACCACATACGCAGCTTTTCGCGGTCTTTCAAATTGCTGCAAAACAGCGTTACGCCTGCGTTGTAGCAGGGGACGGTCATATCGTACTGCGGAAGCGGATTTACGAAATTTTTGGTAATCAGCGTCAGCCCTTTCTGCGTATCTTTGCACATAGCGATGCCGCTTTTGTCGCCGTAATTTTCAAAAATATAATCCAGTTCGCCGCCGATCATAACGTCCACGTCAACGTACAGCACTTTTTTATAATGGGCCAAGAGATCAAAAATTTCGTAGCGGGCAAAAGTAAGCTGGGTAAATTTTTTGAAATTGACGTTTTCAAAATCCGTATCCACGGCAAAACGATATTCCGTAAATTTGCAGGGGAGAATTTTGTTTAAAAACGTCTGGTCATCAGCAGTCAGCCCTTGATGGTAGACCAAAATATCCGCTTTTTGACAGATGTTGGGAGAGTTTTTCTTTAAACTAAGCAAACAAACGGCCAAAGAAAAAAAGAAACGCCGGTTCGTCGCAAAAAAGACAGCATAGTCCTTATGCATATATCCTCCGCCAAGAGTAATATGCTAGAATTATAACATAATTTTAAGGACACGTCCGATGATAAAAAACCTTTCTTCTTTTAAGCTGGCCGGGCTGCGCGCGGGGGAAACCGTCCGCGCCGCCGCGCACGACAGTGCACCCGTACGCTGGGCCATGGTGTTTACACAGCGGCGCAAACATTTTAAAACAGCGTTTAAACGCTTTTTTTACCCGCACCGGGAACCCAAAACGGACGTTCTGCGCGTTCTCGTGCATATCAAAGGAGGAATCGGGGACGTAGCCATGACGCGCGTTTTTATCAAAAAACTGCGCGAAACGCTGCCGCAGGCGGAAATTTCGTTTTGTTTCGACAGTAAAACCGTAGCGGATATGATTTTTTCGGACGGCCTTATCAACCGCTTCCAGGACCGCCGCTACCGCCCCGAAGATTACGACCTTGTCATCTCCGGCTGCCACCTGTTGATGTTTGATTATGTCGACCGCGCCCGCCTTGAAAAACTGGCCCCGGCTTTCATTCCGGCTCTGGAACGCGGACTTGACGTACAAAACTGTTTTAAGGACTTTGCGCTTTACACGCCGTATTTGGACGGCGCGCTGGCGGAAATCGCCGTCGCCCACGGCGGTTCGCGCGTGCAAAATTTAGGCTGGTTTACGGGCCTTGAAGTGGGGCAAAACGACCGGGCGGAAATCAATCTTTCCGCCAAAAAAACACAGGAAACCATTGCCCGGCTGGGACTAGCCGGCTTAAAATACATCACTATTCACGACGGAATTAACACCAATACGGACACCTCCTTGGGCCACCCCACCCGCTGTTGGCCCAAAGAACACTGGCGGGAATTTGCGCGGCTGTTTAAAGCCCAATTTCCCGAGATAAAAATTGTTCAGTTAGGGGGGAATAAAAGCCGGATTTTTGAATTTGCCGACATCAGTCTGGTGGGTAAAACAAGCGTGGCCGATGTGCCGTATATTTTGGATAACACCCTTTTACACGTGGACGGGGAAAGCGGTATGGTGCACCTGGCCAATTTAACGCGGGCGCGGTGCGTGGTACTGTTCGGTCCGTCCAAGGCGGACTATTTGGCGTACGCGCGCAACGTGAATATCACATCGCCCGTCTGCGGCGGGTGCATGAACATCAGCAAACATTGGATGACCCAATGTTTGCTCGGCTATCCGTCAGACAAACAATGTTTGGCGGCCATTACGCCGCAAACGGTGTTTGACGCCGCTTCCCGTGCGATTCGCTCCTTATAAAAAACGCCCGTCAACAAGACGGGCGTTTTTACGAACGGAAACCTTATTTTTTAAACGGTTGAACGGGATGAACCGATTGTTCCACCGTATTGTTTAACAGCGTAACGCCAAACAACACGATAATTTTATTTTTCTTGGCAAGATGTACCCTAAACCCTTTCCGCCGCCACCGCCTAAACGCCCACCAAAGGGATTTTAAACGGAAACCGAAGGAATCAAACCCGTCCGGGGTTATACCCAGGCGGCGCAAATGTTTTTCCGCCAGTTCGACGGGATAACCGGTATGCTCACGCACAAAAGCACGCCAATTCGGCAGCCATTGGCGATCCGCATACAGCCGTTTACGCGTAAAAATCTGGATTTTTAGTACGGGAAACCCACGCAAAATATAATCTTTCCAGTCGTTAAATACGCTTTGCGGGGCCGCCGTAAACACTTTATATGAAAATCCGCCTTTGCGCAATACGGCGGGCAGATTTTTTTCATACTTGCGGATTACGTCGCCTACGTCCGGCTGTTTTTCCACGGACACCAAAAACGCTTTAAACGCTTCTGATAAAACGGCTGTTTTCTTAAGTACAAAGAAAAAACTGCCGAAATAGTCGCTTTCAAACGAATTAAGCCCCCACGCATCCGCGGCAGCATCTTGCTCCGCCGACGCAAAAACGGGCTCCAGCGGAAAAAGCGGTGCAA
>CALYRQ010000099.1 GCA_945483375.1 uncultured Elusimicrobia bacterium | reverse complement strand
GTTCGGCTCTCCGCTTATCATTGACGACGGCGTGACGATCGCCAAAGACATTGAACTGGAAGACAAGTTTGAAAATATGGGCGCGCAGCTCATCCGCGAAGTGGCTTCCAAAACCAACGACCTCGCCGGAGACGGCACCCCCACCGCCACCGTACTCGCCAACGCAATGCTGACCGAAGGCATCAAAAACATTACCGCCGGAGCCAACCCGACTTTGGTAAAAAAAGGTATCGAAATGGCTGTAGAAGCCACCAAAGAATCCTTGGCCAAAATGCAGCAGCCCGTTAAAACCAAAGAAGAAAAAGCGCAAATCGCCACCATTTCTTCCAACGACCGCGAAATCGGCAACATGATTGCCGAAGCTATCGAAAAAGTGGGCGCGGAAGGCGTAATCACCGTAGAAGAAGGTAAAACCGCCGAAACGCAGCTTGAAATCGTGGAAGGCATGCAGTTTGACCGCGGCTACATTTCTCCTTACTTTGTAACCGATTCCGAAAGAATGGAATGCGTGCTGGAAAACCCGTACCTCATCATTACGGACAAGAAAATTTCTTCCATGAACGAACTTTTGCCCGTTTTGGAAAAAATCGTACAGAGCGGCAAACAGTTCCTCATTATCGCTGAAGACGTGGACGGCGAAGCGCTCGCCACGCTCGTGGTAAACAAACTGCGCGGCACCTTGAAAGGCTGCGCCGTAAAAGCCCCCGGATTTGGCGACAGACGCAAAGAAATGCTGGAAGACATCGCCATTTTGACCGGCGGCGACGTGCTTAGCGAAGAACGCGGCATTAAACTCGACAAAGCCGAACTCGCTATGCTCGGCCAGTGCGCCCGCGTGGTGATTGACAAAGAAAACACCACCATCGTCAGCGGCAAAGGCAGCAAAGAAGCCATCGCCGCGCGCGCCGAACAAATCCGCAAACAGATTGAAAACTCCAAGAGCGAATACGACAGAGAAAAACTCCAAGAACGCTTGGCCAAACTTTCCGGCGGCGTAGCCGTCATCAGCGTAGGCGCGGCCACGGAAACCGAACTGAAAGCCAAAAAAGCCAAAGTGGAAGACGCCAAAAACGCCACCAAAGCCGGCGTGGAAGAAGGCCTCGTCCCCGGCGGCGGCGTAGCTTTGGCCCGCAGCCAAAAAGCCCTGGACGCCTTAAAAGCCGACAACGAAGATATCCGCACCGGTATCAATATCGTCAAAAAAGCCCTGACGGCTCCTTTGAAACAAATTGCCGTCAACGCGGGCCTGGACGGCGCGGTAGTCGTTGACAACGTGCTCAAAATGAAAGGCGCGGCCGACGGTTACGATGCCGATACCGACACTTACTGCGACCTCTTGAAAGCCGGCGTAGTGGACCCGGCCAAAGTGGTCCGCACCGCCTTGGAAAACGCCGCTTCCATCACCGGCACCGTGCTCCTCACCGAAACCTTGGTGGCAGACGCGCCAGAAAAAGAAGGCTCCCACGGCCCGGCTATGCCCGGCATGGGGGGAATGGGCGGCATGATGTAATGTAAGCCGTTACACCACCAAATTCACAGCCCCCGGGCTAAACCGGGGGCTTTTTATTTGAAGGAAGGAATATAGGCCCGGGCCTATATTAAACTAGGTCTTTTGACCCCTGGAAAATTTACCATTAATTATTTATAATAAGGAAAAGCAGTATTTTCGAGGAGAGATTATGAATAAAACTTGGACCTGTGCAGGACTGCTGTTACTGTTGGCCTGTCCGTTATTTGCCAACACCGGTACAAAACTGGAATCAACCGTAAACAATAAAGTAAATGCGGCGGTTGCTACCAATAAAGACGCCATCACAAAGAATTTACGGGTGGATTTTGCAATTTCCGAATCTTTTTACGACAGCAAAATGGACCAGGACAACGGTCCCTTTGACGCTGATATCGCGTGCAAAGCCTATGCACTGGACGCACACTGGCTGATTTTGTCCGGCACGTGCATGCGCTATGATGAGGAAGGTGATATCCGCGAACCCGGAGACCATGAATATATGGAACGCCACGGCCGTACGTTCAGAAAACACTATAATCACGCGGAAAATGATAATGTGATGTTGATGTGGACGGCAACCTCCGACTACAACGCGCCGTTTGTAAACGTGTTGGGCACCACTTCGCCGAACCAGCTCTTTACGCTCAGCGCCAATCACACCATTAAAATCAATACCGCGCGCCATGCCAGAGACGCCGTCAGAACAAGAAAACTGAAAACCGGCTCCGTCTCCGGCAAGTACTTTAAATTAGACGAAGGCTGGACCGATCTTTCCGGCACCGCCACGGACCCGCTGTTTGTGATTTCGCCGAAAGGAAACGAATTTTTAGCCGGTTACAATAACGGGTACATCGGCTATGCGTTGCAAATGACGTTCGACGACATCTTTCATACTTTCGACGGCAGAACTTCGGATGAATGGTTTTCTTTAACCAAAGAAGACTTGAACTTCATCAAAAAAACCGTTCAGGAAAAACGCCCGCAAGACTGGGCCCGCATCAGAACCCGCTTATTCTTTAATACGACGGATAAGCCTTTCTTCTCCAAATAAATACAGACTTTTTACACCCCCGGTTACCCCGGGGGTGTTTTTATTTATAAACTAATACAAAATAAATACGTTATTCTGCTTCAAAATTTCCTACAATAAAAATATCTTACCCAAGGGGGATTCTTATGGCAACAAACCCGATGTTAAACGAAGGCGCCTTTGAACGCGCCCGCGAAAACGCGCGCAGCGCCTACCAAGTAATGACGGTGCAGGGCACCATTAACAAGACATTCGCACTCCTGTTTATCTGCGTATTGGGGGCGATGATTTCTTGGACGCATTACCAAAGCTGGGCCGCATTTTTGTGGCCGCTGGCTATCGGTGCTTTTGTAATGGCGCTGATTACGTCTTTTAAACCCACGTTATCTGCGTTTACCTCACCCGTTTACGCGTTTTTGGAAGGGTTGTTTTTAGGCACCGTTTCCGCCGCCTACAATGCAACCTTTCAGGGAATCGTATTTAATGCCGTAGCCGCCACGATACTGGTATTTTTCGTCATGCTGTTTGTATACCGCACGGGGCTTATTAAAATGTCGCGCGGCCTTATGGTTGGGATTTTTTCCGCCACCGCCGCCATTGCGCTTTTGTACCTGGGCTCTTTTGTGTTATCGCTTTTCGGCGTCAGCACGGCATATTTAACGTCTTCTTCGCCGCTTTCCATCGCTATCAGCGTGCTGATATGCGCCGTGGCCGCGTTTAATTTCCTGATGGATTTTTATTTCATCGATGAGATGACGGGCCATTACGCCGCGCCGAAATACATGGAATGGTACGCGGCCTTCGGGCTGATGGTTACGCTGATTTGGCTGTATATGGAAATTCTGCGGCTGCTCAGCAAACTCCAGCGCAGATAAACGACGTGCCGGACGCGTCCAAATTTTGTAAAATTTAAGAGATAAAAAAGCCCGCGTTTACGCACGGGCAAAAGTTAAAAAAGGAGTCAAGGAAAAGTATGAATTTTGACAGCATCAAAAAAATTCAGGACATGGACCTGAAAGATAAAAAAGTCTTGGTGCGCGTTGACTACAACGTGCCTTTGAAAGACGGTAAAGTGGATAACAACAAACGCATCGTCGCTACCGAAAAAACCATTAAACACCTGCTGGAAAACAACTGCCGCGTAGTGCTTATCGCCCACCTGGGCCGCCCGAAAGGCAAAGTTTGCCCCGAATTTAGCCTGGCTCCCGTTGCCGCCGAAGTGGAAAAACTGTTTGGCGTACCGGTGCACTTTGCCAAAGACTGCGTAGGCCCGGAAGCCGATAAAGTAGTCGCCGAAACGAAAAACGGTGAAATCGCTCTCTTGGAAAACCTCCGCTTCCACCCCGAAGAAGAAAAGAACGACCCCGAATTTGCCAAACAGCTCGCTAAACACGGCGAAGTGTTCGTGCAGGAAGCGTTCGGTACGGTTCACCGCGCCCACGCCTCCACCAGCGCCGTGGCGGACTATTTGCCCGGCTGCGCGGGTTATCTCGTGCAGAAAGAAGTGGAATTTTTGGGTAAAGCCCTCGAAAACCCGGCCCGCCCGTTCGCGGCCGTGGTCGGCGGCGCCAAAGTGTCCGATAAAATCATGCTGCTTAACAATTTGATGGACAAAGTAAACGTCCTCGTCATCGGCGGCGGTATGGCTTATACGTTCCTGAAAGTACAGGGCCACGAAATCGGCAAATCCTTGTTTGACGCCGAAAAAGAAAACGAAGCCAAAGCCGTTTTGTCCAAAGCCCAGGAAAAAGGCGTTAAAATCTTGCTGCCCGTGGACCACGTCTGCGGCAAAGAATTCGCCGAAACCACCGAACCCGTGCTCGTGGAAGACGTCAATATCCCGGCCGATTTGATGGGCCTCGATATCGGCCCCAAAACGGTTGAATTGTTCCGCAACGAACTTTTGAACTGCAAAACCATCTTCTGGAACGGCCCCATGGGCGTGTTTGAATTCCCGAACTTCGCCAAAGGCAGCTTTGCGGTTGCCCAGGCGATGATTGACGCCACGAAAGCCGGGGCCACGACGATTATCGGCGGTGGCGACAGCGTGAACGTGCTGAAAAAAGGCAAATTCAACCAGAAAGAATTGTCGCACGTTTCCACCGGCGGCGGCGCCAGCATGGAATTTGTGGAAGGGAAAGAGCTTCCTGGCTTGGTCGCGTTAGCGAAATAGCCAGGCAAGACTTTCGGTCTACTAAACAATTAACCGACACAAACCCGCC
>CALYRQ010000098.1 GCA_945483375.1 uncultured Elusimicrobia bacterium | reverse complement strand
GAAGTAAAACGCATCATTTCCCTCGTTCCGGCGAGCCATTTGTACGGATTTACCCTTCCGGTGGCCCTGCCGCATGCGTTAAACCTGCCCGTCGTTACGCTGGCAGCGTTACCCACCCAGCCGTGGGAAAAATTACTGCAAGAGGGCGATTTGATGGCCGGGTTTCCGCTGTTTTGGAACTATTGGCTCCGCTGCGGCAACAAATTTCCGCAAGGGGTGTTTGCCCTTTCTTCCACCGCGCCGTGCAAGGACGAAATCATCCGGGGGGTATTGGACGCGGAAACCGCCGGATTTACCGAAATTTACGGCGCCAGCGAAACGGGAGCCATCGCCCACCGACACGGCCCGGCCGAAGCGTTTGAACTCTTCCCGTTTTGGGAAACGGCCGGTACGGAAATGCCCCTTCAAATCCGGCGGGCGGGTTCCGACGCATGGCTCCAGTTGCCGGACCAGGTGGAACTGAAAGGCGAACGCTTTTTGGTACCGCTCAAACGCACCGACGCGTGCGTACAGGTGGCGGGTATTAACGTTTTCCCCAAACATGTGGAGGAGATTCTGTCCGCCCACCCCGCCGTAAAGGAATGCCGCGTACGCTTAATGCGCCCGGAAGAAGGAAACCGTTTAAAAGCGTTTATTGTGTTAAATGAAGGGTTTTCGCCGGAGCACCTGGGCATCATCCGCACTTATCTGGCGCAAAAACTGACGGTGCACGAGCTGCCGCGTACGTTTACGTTCGGTACGCAACTGCCCGTTTCCCACCTGGGTAAAGACGCAGACTGGTAACCCCGACAGGGCCTAAAAAAACCATTTACGTCCCCGCCATCAGAGCGGGGATTTTTATTGCCCCACTGTTCCGCCACTGCCCCAAACACGCGGATTTTTATATTTTTCTCCGTCGGAAAATGCAAAACGGCGGATTTTGTGATACAATAAAAGAGGAAACGCACTTCATACGTTTCAAATTTGAATGACAAGGGTCAAAGGGTCCCAGAAATTTTATGGGCCCTTTGGCCCTTGTCACTCGTTTGATTTTCTGTTAGACTGACAATAGGTACGACGTGTATCATCGGCAACTTTTGTACCTACGTGGAGAATAATTATGAATAAAGCACTATCTATCCTGCTGAGTTTAACACTCATTTACGGCAGCATAACGCCTTCGTTGGCACAGGGAGGCTTCGGCAAAGGCCTTGTCAGAGGCGTTAGCGCGGCAAAAACCTTGTCCCCGACTACGCTTAAAGCCCTTCAGGGCATTGTCAGCAAAACGGCAAACATCTCTATTATGGTCCCGACTCGCTATTTGGCTACGGGCGTCGTGTCCACCTCTGTGGGCCAAGGCACCATGGCGGCCAAAATCGCCCGCGGCGTCCGCGTTAACCCGAACGAACTGAAAGACTTGGCGAGCTTGCAGTTTACGCCTAAACAAGCGTTGGAAACGCTCCAGAATTTCAGAGAAGCCAAACATATCGAGCATTTGGATATTGCGTATTTAAACGTATTTCCCCATCTTAACATCACCCGCGGGTTTGAAGTAACGGAGACCGACCACCTGGCCGCGCTGAACCATTACCGCCGCACCGCCGCGGTTTCCCTCAACCCGAAAAACCAGTCCGGCTCCGCCAACGAATGGGGCCGCAACATGGCCGCTATTTCCAACCTGGGTATCTACGGTACCGCCACGGACGCCGAACTGATTGTTCGCCTCAGCAAAGCTGTTCCCGCGGAATTTACCGCTTATACTGACGTAATCGCTTCCCGCGCGCTCCTTAGCTTGAATGTGCCCGGCAAATTGCAGGAATTGGCCGAACTGCGCACGGTTAACGGTACGCTGCCCGCCCACTGGCAGGGGATCGCCGATTACGCCAAAGCCCACGCGCTTCCTGTGGAACTTCCCACCGTTGCCGAAGGGAAAGTCCCCGCGTTAACCGAGGAAGCCAAAACCTATTTGCAAAAATGGAATCCGTTAAATCTCCACCACGAAAACACGTCCGCTCAAGCCACGGAAGACTGGCTCTCTTTGCGTGAAGGCGCAAACGCCAGAATCATTTCCGATGAAGCCGGGCAGGTAATTACCAAAGGATCCGCCCGCCCGACGATTCAAAACGGTTTAAAAATTGAAACTCCCGCCGCCGACGGCCTGGCTTTAAACGCCACCGAAATTCCGGCCGCCGCGGGCGGTAACGGCGCCGTTCCTCCCGAACCGCCGACTGCCGTAGCCGGTGCGGAAGAAGAAGCCGCTTTTGACGGAAACGTGGACAACCTGATTAGCAGAACCATTGAAAACGTTTACGCCAAATATAAACAGCAGCCCGTACAGTCCGAAGAAGTCTATGCTACGATTCTTAAAGAAGAACTGACCGCCGCGTTCAAAGCCGCCAAGGTGTCCCCCTCCACGAAGGACGCCATGGCTTCCTTGGCCGTAGCGCTTGAAGAGCTGCCGCTTACCAACATAGCCCGCCGCGAAATTATGGACGCCGTTTCCGGCCGCCAGTTGACGTGGCTGCAAAAAGCGGGCCGCAAAGTAATGGCTTTCTTCTCCCCGAAACAGGTAAAATCTCCCACCGCCGCCGATATCGACGTGCTGGAAGAAAAAGTACTGGAAACGTTAGTCGCCAACTCCGTCAGAGCGGACTTGCAGGCCGTGCGCTCCGCCATTAACAGCAGCGAAGCCCCCCTGGTAACCGTGGAAGAAAAAAGTTTCAACCGCAAAGACGCCGACGGCCAGGAAATTACGGTTAAATATAATAGAGAAGTTTACGACTACGCCAAAGTATTGCGGGATTACGTCGGCAGCGCCTTGCGCGTAACCGGCTCGCCGAGCACCCAGCTGGGTTTTGCCCCACAAACGCTGGAAACGGGTTTGACCGATTTCCCTTTCATGCACACCAACATTCTGCTCAAGAGCCGTGAAGGGCTGACCCAAAAAAGAATTTACACCGTTGCCGTGTCTGACAAAGACAAAATCTTCAAGGACCTTAAAAAAGGTTGGACGCTGGTGGTAGACACCTATGGCAACCTGTACAGAACCAACGGTGTGAAAAAAGTATATTATCACGATAAAAAAGTAACAACCGTCGTTTTGAAAAACCTGGGCGATATGCCGGTAGTGGTTATCCAGTCCGTCCCCAACCGCCTGGGGGCTTTGAACAACGTATTTACGATTATGGGCTATTCCTCTACGGGCCGCTTCCTGAAAGACGCCATGAAAAACGAATACAGAGACGTCTTGGGCCCGTCCGCCGACAGCTGGGCTACCGCGCTTACCACCGGTATTTACTTTACCAACTTGGCGGCGTTCCTGTACCAGCCGTTAATCAAAAAATACGGCGCGCGCCCCGTATTGACCGGAGCTGTGAGCGCCATTCTGAGCGGTTCTCTGCTGCCCGTGTTGGCCACCGCTATGGGTGCTTCGCCGGAAGTAAGCATGGCCTCCGTTATCTCCGCGTTCCTGTTAACGGGTTTGGGCGGCGCCGGTATTCAGCAAATCGCCAACCCGACAGCCAAACAGCTCTTGCGCGGTAAAGACGCCGGCAGCATCGTGTCCGCCGGTCAGGTATGGAAATCCGTCGGTTCGCTTATGACTTACGGTGCTTTCGCCGCGGCCGTAGCCTTGCTCGGCGCTCCGTGGCAGGCGATGTACGGTATCTTGGCCCTCCCCGCCGTCAGCGCGTTGGTCAAACTGTTAAAAGCGGACTTGCCGCTTGCCCAGGCCGAAAAGAAAGTGGCCAAAGCCTCCGAAGTACAGGCGGAACTTTCCAAAATGGCTGAAAAAGGACAAATGTCCTGGAAGAAATTTATGGCGGACCCGAAAGTATGGTCCATCTTTGGCGGTCTGTTGGCCTTCTGCGGTTCGGAAACCATGGTCAGCGTTGCCACCAAAGGCATGATTAACAAATCGTTGGCCGGCTTGGAAGGCCTGTCCAAATTCTACGGCGACGCCGCCGAACTACTGGCCCAGGCGCCCTGGATGCAGGGTATTGCTTCCGCCAACGTAGCCAACGCGTTTGAAACATTCTTAACCGGTATGGCCACAATGGCCCCTGTGTTGTTCGGACGTATGACTGCCACCAAATTAATGCAGAAATTCAGCAGCGTACCGAAATACAACCAGAAAATGATGACCATCTCCGGCGTAACAGCGTTAGCCAGCATCGCCACGCTGTACGGTTTGGGCCCGGATGCCGGTCCCCTGGCCTTAATCCCGGTCGTGTTAACGAACGGTCTGTTGGGTAACATGTTTACGTTCTCGTTCAACATCATGAAAGACCATGATAAAACGAAATATAACAATGCCTACAGCACCTTAACGGGTACGCTTTCCACCAGTGCGGTTGTGGCGTGTTGCTTGATCCCGACCCTGGCCAGCTTGATTATGCCGGAAACGGCCGCGAATATGTCGACCATCGCCTTCGACCGCATGATTATCCCGTTGGCTCTTATCGGCGGTGCGATGACCGTAATCAACATGTTCCACCATGCCAACCCGTTCTCTTGGCGCAAACCGGCCTCGCAGGAAGTGGTAGCAGCCAGACAAGAAGCCCTGTTCGACAGAATCGGCATCCTCTTGCCGCAGGCTGACACCTCCACCCTGGCCAAACTGCTGGCGGAAGAATTTAGTGTGCCGGAAGCGTTTGCCTCCAAGGAACTGCAAATCGCCATCAGCCGCGTGAAAACGGATATGGCCAAAGCCGCCCGCATCGGAGCTGACGAACTGGACGCTATCTTAGTCGGCGAAAACAACGTCATCCTCTCCGAAGAAGCGTTAGACAAAATGGCGGGTACGCTCGG
>CALYRQ010000097.1 GCA_945483375.1 uncultured Elusimicrobia bacterium | reverse complement strand
CCAACAAAGTTAACAGGATATCCGCCGCAGCCATTAACCGCATATTTGCTCCGGCCGTTGGGCGCAAAGTACGCTTGCGTGTTCAAAAACCCTTTTCACGTGGGAGAATCGCGCCAAAGCGTTAACTTTGCTAACCCAAACGGCTTTTTATTTGCTACAATAAACTACATAGTTCCTGGCAGAATTATGCAGTTTTGGGCGCAACGGAGCCAAAACGCCGCAGGCGCGGCGCAGGTTTAAAGGATAAACCTCTCCGTATTTGGTTTTCTGAGCTGTAAAGCAGAAGATACCCCAGTACGCCGGTAAGATGAACAGCGGCCGATACCGCTCTTCACATAGCTAGTATAGTAAGTATTGTTAGCATTTGTCAAGCGTTTTTTAGTTCTGGCGAAGCAAATTCCAATACGGGATATATACTCTATGAATAAATTTGAAAAACAACTTGAAAGATGGAACGGAGGAATCCTGCGCGGAGCGCAAGCAAAGTTAGCAAAAATTTTGCAGGTGTCTACCGCCACCGTCGCCTTATGGACAACCGGCAAACGCCGCCCCTCCAAAGGATACCTGGCCCGTATGGCGCAATTATTCGCGATGGACCCGTTTGACGTAATGCGTCTGTTTCCGCCGCTTACCACCTACCCGGAAACCGCGCCCCGCACCGCCGCGCTGCGCGACGCGCAGGACGCTTCAAACGCTTACAGCGCTGACATTTTAGCCACGGAAGGCAACAGTGTTTCCATCCCGCTTTTACACACCGTATCCGCCCGGTTTCCGCAGTACGAAGAAAGCGACGTGGCCGAATGGTGGACGGTCCCCCGGCGCGCCACCCAAGGCGGCAAATGCCTGGTGGCGGACGCTTATGCCCGTGCGCACGGACGTGAAGATTTATACCTTATCCGCCCTTCCTCTGTTTTGGAAGAAGGCCAAATGATGCTTTTGAAAGCCGAAGGGATACTGCAATTAAAGCGCGTGCGGACGGAAAACGGCCAAATAGCGCTGTTCTTTCCCGACGGAACATTAGACAAACGGCTTCCGCCCGCCGCCATTACGCCGCTGGGCACGGCCGTGCAGAAAATAACAAATGTATTCTAAAAAATAGAATACCCCTTGATTTTAGTTAAAAAACCATTATACTATCCATACCCCGGTGGGGAGGACGTACAGAAAACGCCCCTGGGCGCGTCGGACTTCCGCAAGGATACGGCGTGTTTGGGTGAAACTGTTCCGCTCCGTGCGGCACGCAGGCGTGAAGAACGCGGCGCGAAGTGCGGAGGGCGGCAGAAAATAAGAGTTCTTTGTTTAAGTACGGCGCGGCAGGTTGGTTTGGTTGCGGTACTGACGGTTCACAAGCTTTGGGCCCTCCGTCTGAGGACGGTTGGGAGCACCTAAAGACGTGGGCCGGGGCAACCGGCTTTCAGGCAGCGTGCAGCACAACAAAATTCTTAACTGTAGCTTACCCGCCTGAGGGATATGAGAGATAGCAATGGCAGAAACTAAATAGTCCTCCGCGTTGAATAAATGCGGAGGACGCTTTTTTATATCAAAATCCCTCTTTTATTCCGCCCCAGCCCCTAAAATAATCCCCCGGTTTTATCCATAAAAAAACGGGTAAGAAACATATTCTTACCCGTTTATACATTTTTTAACAAACCCTCTATTTCTTTTTAAACTGCGCATTGTACAGCGCCGCATATGCGCCGTTCTCAATTTTCAGCAGTTCTTCATGCGTGCCCTCTTCCACGACGCGGCCTTCGTTAAGCACCACGATTTTATCGGCATTGAGAACCGTGGACAAACGGTGCGCAATCACGAATACCGTGCGGTTCTTCATCAGGTTATCAAGCGCTTTTTGCACCACGGCTTCAGACTTGTTATCCAACGCGCTGGTGGCTTCGTCCAAAATAACCACGTCCGCATCGCGGATAAACGCGCGGGCAATCGCCACACGCTGACGCTGGCCGCCGGAAAGCGTCATGCCGCGCTCGCCGATTTCGGTATCCAGCCCGTCTTTAAGCGTAGATACAAAATCCTGCAAATGGGCGTTTTTAACGGCTTCTTTCAAATCTTCTTCCGTTGCGCCCGGACGGCCAATCATGATATTATCGCGCAGCGTGCCGGAAAACAAAAAGTTATCCTGAAATACCACGGCGATATTATCGCGCAGCGATTTTAACGTAAAGTCTTTAATGTTTTCCCCGTCAATTAAAATGCGGCCTTTGGTTACATCGTAAAAGCGCGGCAGCAAGCTGACGACGGTAGATTTCCCGCCGCCGGAATTCCCCACCAACGCCACCGTGCTTCCTACGGGGACGGTCAGATTAAAATCTTTCAGCACAAACACGTCCGGCTTGTACGAAAACCACACTTTTTCGAAGCGGATGTCTTTTTTAACGCCGGGCAGCGTGCGGGAGTCTTTTTTATCTTCAATCGCGGTTTTAAGGGAGAAAATCTCAAAAATACGGTCAATGGATAAAAACGCCTGCTTGATATCGACGTAATTGTCCCCCATGCTTTTAACGGGCGTATATAACATCAATAGCGCGGCTACGAACGAAGTAAAGTTACCGCTGGTAATGGTGCCTTTAACAATCATGGAGCTGCTCTGCCAGAACACGAGGGCCAGGCCGAGCGACACGATAAAGTGCATCACGGGCGACAGCCATCCCGTGCGCTTCACCATGCCCATGTTTAAGTCAAACACTTTATCCATCAGGCGGTCAAAGCGGCGTTCCTGGTCTTCCTGCAGGTTATAAGCGGCGACGGTACGGTTACCGTTAAACGTTTCGTTATAAGCGCGCATGGCCACGGAGCCGACCACAATCGTATTGCGAACCAACTCTTCCAATTTACGGCGCACGACAAAAATCAGCCCGCCGGCTACGGCAAACGCGCCGACGGCGATAAACGTAAGCTGCCAGGAGTTATATAACAACACCCCTATCAGCGTAATGGAAGAGAAAACGCGCGTAACAATCATGCGCAGGTTTTTAATAAGGCCGTTACAGGCGGTGTCCGCATCGTTGTTATAACGCATGAGCACATAGCCGGAGTCGGTGGTATCAAAATACCCGCTGTGCATCGTCAGCAATTTTTTAAACAGTTTTTTACGTACGGAAAGCGTAATTTTGCTGCCCACCCACGTATTTAAATACTTTACCAAGTACGTCAAAACACTCTGCACCAGCACAAAACCTACAATAAGGACCGGGATATACGCGGCCATCAGCGCGTCTTTGTCTACCAGCACGTCATCCGTAAACGACTTCATAAACAGCGCGATGACAGAGTCCAACGCACCCACGGGCAAAGCCAACACAAGCCCTAACGAAGCACGGAACCAGTAAGGCTTAATAAACGGCCACATTTTTTTGTAATTTGCAACCAGCGGATTCCCAGTGATCAGTTCACCGATCGGACGGGTAAGGATATTTTTCATAAAGTGATGTTTCTCCAAGAAAACAAATCTCATTTTATTATAACAATTCAAAAGGCGGTTGTCCCGATTGGCGGGGGTTGAAAAAAAAATCGTACTTTGCTAAACTAATCAAACAGCGTTTGGCGCAAAGCGCCTGCGCGCCGATTTTACCGACCCAGAGGATTTTTACATGGTTATCAAAAAAGCTAACAAAGAAGCGCTCACCGCAGCGGAACTAAAAGAAATTAAAGAACATTTGCTTCAGCAGAAAGAAGAAGCCGCCGCGCGCTTAAAAGACAAAAAGAACATGGATATGCCCGAAGCCGAAGTGGGCGACCCGATTGACGACGCGTCCCGCAGTCTGGACAAAGAAATTTTATTCGAACTTTCCGGCAACGCCCACAACACGATTGAACAAATCGAAGCGGCGTTGCGCAAAATTGACAAAGGCATTTACGGCACGTGCGAATACTGCCGCCAGCCGATTCCCAAAAAACGCATTAAAGCGCTTCCTTTTGCGCGGTATTGCGTAAACTGTCAGCACTCCACCGAAAAACACAACAGCTAACGCTTTTGGTTTTGCATTAAAACGCCCCGGCTTCACTCAAAACCGGGGCGTTTGATTTGCTGAAATTTATTTCTTATTCCCTCACACAGCGCAGCATAACGCCGCTTCCCGAAGAGTTATCACAATGCTTACCGTTACTGCAAGAATAAACACCACACGTATCGGGATACGTTTCGCTGATAATACATTTGGCCGTACACGTTGCACCCGTACAACGGGAATCGCAAAACTCTTGATCGCTCATAGAGCTACTGCACCGGCTAAGACTATACCCCTGATGTTCCCCGCCGGACCACCATTTCCCGCCATTATAATACGCATGGTGCGCAGTACAGCCCCCCCTGCCGCCACATCAGGAAGCTTCCCCCCAACAAAGTAACTTAAAGAACCTGTCCTGCGGCATGCACTCTTATTGTTTATAAAACTATAAGAGGAATGACAGTCAACCAAGATTCCTACATTTACCCGTTCCGGCTTATAAGCATATACACAAGTTTTTCCATCTTTAGACAACTGTCCAACCGGGCAACAAACGCCGTTACTTTCATACTGTCCGTCCGGGCAGCCGACTGGAACCGCCCCTTTCTCTTTCAGCAAATACTGCTTGGCACAAGCAGAACCCGATTTGCACGCATCGTCATCTTGATACTGGTTGCTCCATACCATCTCGGCTCCGTCATGTTGCGCGGTAATTTTTGACGCGCCGCTATTTACATCCAGCGTCTTCGTTTTCGCTCCCACTACGGTGAGTTGGTTACCATACAAATTATTGGCCTTGCCGGAAGCCGCGTTATTTACGGTGACGGTATTGCCAAACAGGCGTCCGC
>CALYRQ010000096.1 GCA_945483375.1 uncultured Elusimicrobia bacterium | reverse complement strand
AAGACGCGGTCCGCCATGGCGCAGACGGCTTCGCCTTTTTGCAAAGCGGCCATCATTTCCATAATTCCGCCCAGCGGGCCCGCCGGGTTAATAAACGAAAAATTTGCGTTGTGCCCGGAATGTTCGGCGACGGTTTTGTCGTTATCCTGCGGATTCTTATAATAAAGCACGTTTATTTTTACGGGAATAAAATCAATCAGATTGACCGCCATGTGCCATGCGCCGCAGTGGGCGGTAAGCAAGATAAGGCCTTTGCCGGGGGCGCATAAATCGCGGCAGAGCCGGCGTTCTTCTTCGGTGGAGCGGACGCTGACGCGGCCCAAAATTCCCAGTGCGGCGCGGTCGATAAGCGTTTTCCCGAAAGTTAAATTAAGTAAATAGGTGTGTTTGAAAAACTCCCGTTTGGAACGCGGTTTAAAACGGTGCATGATATACGCGCGGGACTTTTGGCTGACGGCGGGAGATACGGAATAAAAAAATACCACAATATACAAAAACGCATACGCAAGCCGCCGCCCGCCGATACAAATCAGCGCGTACATAAAGCGGTGCTTGAGTCTGGAGCCGATACTGCGGCCCGTGGTTTCTTTAGACGCGTTCACGCAAACTCCTGTGCAAAATAAGCCCGATAAGCCACACGATTCCAAACGTCACGGCGGCCAGGAGCGGCGCGACGATAAGCGAGCCGATTACCCACTCCCACACGCGTTGTAAAAACTGGTGGCCGAGGGTGGTCATATTAAACTCGGTTAAAAAACGCCCGTAGCGCAGAAAATAGCCCGCTTCAATGCACAGGGCGGGGACGAACGGGCCGATACATAATTTTTCAAACGAAATGCTTAAAATTTTATTTAAATTCCACCACCCCGCACCGAAAAACAGCATCACCTGGCGGATTCCGGGCAAAGCGATAGAACCGCAAAAAATACCCCACGCGGCCGAAAACGCGTTTTTGGTGATACTGCCCGGCAGTTTTAAATTTTCAATCATCACTTCCCAGTATCCGCGTTTTACCTGCTCGCCCGTTTTTTCGTCCGCCGCGTATTGGCGGTGGGGAATGGGCAGCATGGCGCGCAGGGTGAGGTGGGTGTTTAGAACGCTTAGGCGGAAATTGTCTTTAAGCGCGCTGAAATGCGAAACGCGGTCCTGCGGATAGACAACGTCCACGGGAATTTCCTGCACGCCGAAACCGCCCCATAACGCTTTTACGGACACTTCCACTTCAAACGAGTACCGTTTGCATAGAAATTTTTGGCAAAGCAGCATTTCCACGGGATAGCAACGGTAGCCGCTTTGAATGTCGGACACTTTTTTGCCCGTCTGCAAATGCACCCAAAAGCCGCCGAATTTCCGCCCGAAACGCGAGGAAAAAGGCACTGTTGACGGGTCGAACCGCCGCGCGCCGATAATAAGCGCGTGCGGGTGTTGGCGGGCGGCTTCTGTAAAAAGGGGAATGTCTTGCGCCTTGTGCTGGCCGTCGGCGTCCAGGGTGATAATATGGGTAAACCCGCGCTCTTTGGCGTAGCGGGCCGCGTCTAAAATAACGGCCCCTTTGCCGCGGTTTTTTTCAAACCGCACGAACGAAACAGGCAGGCCCTCTAAAAGAGGTTCGGGGCTTTCGGCAGAGCCGTCGTCAAATACCGCCACGTCCTTCGTATACCGCAAACAATCTTCCGCCACGCTTTTAAGCGTGCGGGAATGATTATAATGCGGTATGACGGCGAGGAATTTCATTGCAGATTAATTTTTCCTTCTTTCCAGTTTTGTAAAAACGGACGGGTGAATGCCGGCCATTCGAACAGCAGGTTTTTGTCTTTTTCGCTCACCATTAACTGCACGCTGTAACCGCGCGCCATCACGCGGCCGGTTTCGTCCAAAAACGTAAAATCGTAGTTAAGCCGGGCGGACTCCGTGTAAAACAGCCGCGCTTTGATTTCGTAGCGTTTGCCGTAAGTCAGCGAAACCAAATAATCCACGTGGAACTGCCGTACGGGAATTACAACGCCGTGGTTATAAAAATCCTGGTAGCCGATGCCCAGCGCATCGCCCAGGGCCACGCGCGCATCTTCAATAAAACTTGCGTAATGGCCGTGCCACATAATGCCCATCGGGTCCACTTCGTTAAAACGCACCGTGCGGAAGAACGATTTTTCCAACGGTTCGGGCGCGCCTTCGGGCGTGGAAAAATAAGTGATTTTTTTCATACGCGTTCCTTTACTTGCACGATAATTTGGCTGAACTTTTGGCCGCTTTCCGGGTCTGCCAGTTCGCAGAGCGTTTTTCCGTCCGGCCGGGGCGTAAGCGTGATTTGCACGCGGGTTCCCGGAAGGACGGGACGCATAAATTTGGCGCGTGCCACGGCGGAAATTTCCAACGGTTTTCCCGCCTGGCGGCTTAACGCGTCCGCGCACAACCCCGTTTGACAGACGGCTGGCAACAGCGGGTTGCCCGGGAAATGGCCTTCAAACGCCGGGAAATTTTCCGGGATAAGGTACAAAAAGCGGCTTTCCCGGCGGTCCGTAAAACAGTTTTTTAAAGCGGTTTCTAACGACATTGGGTTCCTCCTTGTGCGGCGGTTTCAAAATGCGCGCGGGTGCGCGGGTCCGTAAACGACAGAGTTTTTGCGGGGCACGGGGTGCGTAATTCGTGCCGCGCAAACCGTATGAACGCGCCTGCGGCCGCGTCGGGCAGTTTGTCGAATTTATAATATACTTCCGCGCCGTCCGGCGCAGTGGAAAAATCAAGCAGTTTGAGCCCGATTTCGGACAGTACGATGACGCGCACGGAATCTCCGTCCGCCTGCGTTACCGCCGTAAAATAGAGCCCCCACGGTTGAACGGACCCCGTCAGCCGGGCGGTTTTGGCCGGGTCGAGTTTTTCCGCCGGAGCGGGCTTATAAACAAGGCCGGTCGAACATCCGGCAAACAGTAAAAGCGTGGCCAAAATTACCGTGCGCATGTTTTATTCTCCAGAAAAGCGGGCAAAATAAACTGTGCGGCCAGCATGGCGCCGCAAATGCCCAAAAATGATGATAACCCCATAATAAAAAGTACTCCGTGGTTGGCAAGCGCCAGGACGCCAAACCCCGCCAGGGTGGATAAACCCGCCGTCCATAATGCGGCGGGGGGATATATAGCGTGCTCCCGCCCGCCGGAGCGAAATTTCATCACTTGGAAAATACCGTAGTCGATTCCCAGCCCCGTTAAAAGCGGCAAAAACACGAGCACAAACAAATTTACTTTTACGCCAAACGCCCAAAAACAGCCGAACGTAAAGCACCCTGCCAATATAACGGGAATAAAGCAGAAAAGCGTTTCGCGCAGGTTTTTTAGTACCAAAAATACCGCCAACAAATTAAACAGAAGCGACAGAAAAACAATTTTTACGGCTTCCCCGCGCACGCTTGCGAGGAGTTCTTTTTTTAGTCCCGCGCCCGACACAAACACCGCGCCCGCGTTTTGCGCCGCGGTTTCATATTCCGGAGTGTTGGGCACTATGTTGACGACGGCAAACGCGCCGTCTTTCAGTTTGGCGACGGGATTATAAAGTTGCGTAAAATCAAACGCGTCCTGCGCGGGAGTTTTTAACTGTTCCCAAAACGAGGCGAACGCGGCGGAATTTAACCCGAGTTTGGCTGATTCTTCTTCTATAAGCAAGCGCGCGTACTGCGTGCGGGGGGCATTCCAAAACGTTTGCCAGCGGGCCAAGTTTTCCCGTTTGGCGCGGGCGGACGGCAGAACGCCCGATACGGACAACGGCGCAGGGAAGAAATGGGTGGCGGCTTCGTTGTTTTCAAGCGCGTTTTCAACAGAGGAGCCTTTTATGAAAACAAGCGCGTTGCCGTTCGCCGCTTGGGAAAACGCTTCGTCAAATACGGCTTTTTGGGTTTTAAATTCGGCGGAAGTGGAGTTTAAATCTTCAATATCGCCCGAAAAATTCGTATGCGTTACGCCCCATACGCCAAAAATAAAAAGCGCGAGTGAAATCCATACGGACCATTTTCTAGGCAGGGCACGTGCGGATAAAATAGGGGCGGAAACATCTTCGTCCATTTGACCCACCCAAAATGGGGGAAAAACGTATAAAGCGAGCAAAAGCGCACACGTCAGCCCCGTAACCGAGAATACGGCAATCTGTTTAAAGAGTTCCACCGACGAGCAAAACAGCGCGGCGAAACACAAAGAGGACGTCATAAAATTGCATAAAAGGTGTTTTTGAAGGCGTTTTACGGTTTCCTGCGGGGATAGTTTTCCTTTTTGCAGGGCAAAAAACAGATAAATGGAATAATCGGCCGACAATCCCGCCACCACGCTTCCAAACCCGAGCGTAATGCCGGAAATCCCGCCGAAAACCGCGTACGTTACGAGCGCGGCGGGAGGTAAAATAATAATCGGCAAAAGATAAATTAAGAGCGCACTTTTACGCCGTAAAAACACAAAAAACACCGCCGCCAGCGACAAAAGAGCAAGAGCGGTTACTCGCCACAAATCGGCCCGGATAACGGAAATGTTTTCCACCGTGTAGCGAAGTCCCCCTAAATAAAATGCCCGGACGTTTTCGCCCAGCGTGCCTGCCAGATTGTTGAATGTGCGGGAAAAATTTTCCGCCCCGTTAAAACTTTCTTCACCCGCGTAGTTGTACAGGCCGATAAGGGTTTTGCCGTCGGGAGAAATTAAAAAGCCTCCTTTAAAATCCACGCCCGTTCCCGCGCCCAGCGCGGCCAGTTGGCGCGGCATCAAGCCCGTAAGGGCCAGCGGGTCTGTCGAGATAAGAGGCTTTAACAAGAGGCCTTCCATGGAAAGTAAATTTTCGTAATTTTCGCGCATTTT
>CALYRQ010000095.1 GCA_945483375.1 uncultured Elusimicrobia bacterium | reverse complement strand
CTTTCATGCGGGGACGGTTCTGTACCGAAAAACACGTGTTCGATCCCCGGACAGGAAGACGCGGGCCCGGATATAGCCACCATTAAAACCCATTCCGATATAAAATTTTTCGAACAGACCGGCCTGCACTTGCCGCCCGCCGGGATTACCGTTGTGTTAAACGCCACGGACATGCCTATTCTGGATGAAAGCATACCCCAGGAAGACTTGGAGAGCATTATTGATGACGAAGCCAAGCTGCAGACGCTGGAGTTCTACCAATTCATGCGAAAAGAATGCACGGATAATTGCTACTGGGTGGCAACCGGAACGGACAACTCTTCCGAACTGGCAAAAACGGTAGAAGCGGTGGGGCTTACGCTCAAAGGAGACCCGTTGCAGCGTTACGACCAGTATGCCCGGGACTACATTGAAGAAAAACGCCAGGAAGGAGCTTTGTCCGAAAAAGAACTCCAGGCCCTTGAAAAGCGGCTGACGGAAAACAAAACTCCGTACACGGCGTACTCGATGGAAAACATGAACCAGCTTTTCCAAAACACCAAGGATTTAATTGACCAGCGCGCCAAACCGGAAGACGGCACCATGCCGTTCTTCTCCCATGTGGAAAACGCCTACGACTTCCAACAACGCTCCGGCCAACAGTTCCCCATTTTGTACGGACGGGGAAGCGCCGTGAACGGAAACGAAGATTTAGAACAACGCGCGGACAGCTTCACCCAGGAACTGGCCCAATACGTAAATAACGCCAAAGAAATCCTGCACAACATCAAAAAAGAACACTCGCAGGAAGGCGCGCAGGAGCTGGCCAAACCCAAAATACAGCAAATGCAGGAACAGTTTAAAAGAGATATGCAAAACTTCTCCAAGAATAACGACTTGGGAACCTACCAAAAATAAACGACACGCTTTTCAGGCCGGGCCCCTTTTAACGGGCCCGGTTTTTATTGCGCCGAAAACTTATTTCTTTTCTTTCAAAAAACGGGTATAATTTGTATAGATGTTTCCATACGCGCGTACGCGCGCCAAACCAGACAAAACAAGGAGCCCGGTTTATGAAAAAACTGCTCGGCCTGTTACTTATTTCTTCTTTCGTTCTCTTGGCGGGATGCCATGCAAAAAAACAATCTCCCTATAACCGCACCGACGATAAACAAGACTACGAACGCTTGCTGAACACCCATGTATTCGCCGCTTGTTTAAATATCGGCAAACCCTACGCCACGTATTCGCTGGCCGATTTAAAAAAGCGCCCGTCCGATGACAATCCTTACTATAAAATCACCTTCGTCAACGGTCCGTGCAAAGGCAAAACGCTGTGGACCAAAGACGTCCTCTTAAAAACCGCGCCCGTGGGAGCGGAATATCTGCCCAAAGGCACGGTGCTCTTACACAACTACTGGAACCCCAAAGAACCGTACGACCAGGAAAAAACCGACCGCTGGAATATCGCCGTAGTAACGGGCACCACCCGCGCGGATAAAGGCATTGTGGATTTGGAGTTCCCGCGCGACCGCAACGATTTTATGCCCGCGCGCGAAGGGGCTTATCTGCACAACGTGCGCTACGTTATGCAGCCGGAAGTAAAAGACGTACGCAACTTCTTGTACTAAAGGAACTTATATGAAACTAAAATTTTTCGCCGCCTTATTTGCCTGTCTGACGTTTGCCTGCCCCGTTTTTGCCGCCCAGGGGGACCCCATCAGCCTGGAAACGCAGATTATCGACGTGCCCACGGCCGAAACGATGGACCGTTACCAAGCCTCTTTCCTCACCCGCGCCTATGACCACGGCACCATCATGGAAAGCATTGACTTCGGCGTCTACCCCCGCATCAACCTGGGCGTATCCATCGCCGTGCACGAACTGTTGGGCTCGTCGTCCTCCGTGCGCGTGCTGGACCCGGACTTCCAGGTAAAATGGAAACTGTACGACGGCAGCCTTTACCTGCCCGCCATCGCCATCGGCTACGACGGCCGCCGCTACGGCTACGGGTACGACCATCGCCGCAACTACACCAAAACCAAACAATATCTTGATGACCGCAAAGGCGGTTACCTCACTTTTTCGCGCGAGATTATTGTCCCCGGCCTCAACGCCACCGCGGGCGTTAACCTGTCCGATTTTGATTTTGACGACCTTTACATATTCACCGGCCTTTTTTATCATCTGGCCGACAACTTCGGTCTGCTTGCGGAATGGGATAACATCCGCAACATCCGCGATTCCCGCTTGAACCTGGGCGCGCGCATTACGCTGCACCCGTCCCTGGCGCTGGACGCGGCCGTGCGCCGGATCGGCCGCGGGGACGAAAGCGAACGCATTTTACAACTGCGCTACGTCACCAATTTTTAAGAGGAGTATATGAACCAAACGCCCCAGCAGCCGCGGCCGCAATTTACACGCCGCACCATTTTTATTAAAAAGAACCTCCAGTTGCGCTATATGATGATGATTATCTTGAGCGTGCTGTGCGGTTTGGCGATTATGACGTTCGAAATCACCGCCACGCTTAACGACTTGTTCGACGCTTACCCCGTGCTCGTCCAACCTATTTACGACCAATTCATCCCCATCGCGGCGGGATTTTTCTACAAAATCGCCATTTACCTGTTGTTCGTGGTGCTGATTTCGGCCATTTTGTCGCACAAAATGGCGGGGCCGGTATACCATTTTGAACGGGTCTGCAAAGCCATTGCCAAAGGGGACTATTCCCAGCGCGTACACCTGCGCAAAGGCGACCAGCTGACTGACCTGCAGGAAGATTTTAACGCCATGATGGACCGCGTAGAAGCGGAAATAAACAAAAACAAACAGTCGTAAACAACGGGGGTTGTATGAAGAAATACTGTGTACTCGCGCTTGCCTTATTATGCGCGGCGTTGCCGGCGGCGGCGCAAAAAGAATACGGTCTTAAATTTTCCAGCTTGATAAACGACGACCTCACCCTGGAAAACGCCATCCGTCTGGGCCTGGAAAACAATTCCGAATTTTTATCCGCCCGGCAGGAAATTATCATCGCCGAGCAAAAAATAAACGAAGCGAAATTCCGCTTTCTGCCCCAGTTTTCACTCCAGGGCACCGCTACGTGGTACGATTTGGAATACCCCATGGTACTGCCCGACGCGGTGGCCAACCGCTTCCTGCCCAGCACGGATACGCTCAACGAAAAAAAATTCTTCGGCGTCGGCGTTACGGCTACGCAGTATCTGTACTCCGGCGGCCGCATCCGCGGCACGCTCAAAATGGCGCGCGCCAATTTAAAACAGGTGCAAAGCCGGTACGAGACGGTAAAAAACGCCGTGGTACTGGATATTAAAAAATCGTTTAACAACCTGCTCCACGCGCAGGAATACGCCCGCTTCACGCAGCAAACGCTGGATACGGCCAACCAATGGTACGCCCGACCGTCCGGCGACGCATGGACCCAAATCCGCCAGCGCGCCCTGCTGGCCGATCTGGCCCTACGCAACAACCAGGCCAAACGCGCCTTGGGCGAAGCGCAAATGGCCATGCTGGTAAGCCTGAACAAAGAACTTAATTCCACGATTACCATCAAAGGGGATTTTGTACCCGTCAAAACCAACTGGGACCTCCCCCACCTCAACCTCTGGGCCATGGAATTCCGCCCCGAATTAAAATCCGCCATCTACGCCCTGGAAGCCGACAATATCTCCATTGATTTGGCGCTCTCCAAACGCTATCCGGACATTATTTTAAACGGCTCCTACGAGCAAATGGGCGCGGACACGCTTGAAGACGTCAACAAACAGATTTCGCTGGCCGTACGCCTGCCGATTCCTTACAATTTTTCCGAACAAATCGCTCAGAAAAAAGCCGAACAGCGCAAAAGTTCCCTGCGCCGCGCGGCCATTGAAGACAAAATCCGCATCCAGGTGGCGGGGAGTTTTGAAAGCATGCGCTTTTGGCAAGACGAAGTGTTGGAACGCCAGGCCGTCTACCGCGACTTGAAAACCCGCATCGAAACAGCCGGAAAAACCGCCGCCAAAACGGGAATCTCCCCGCTGGAAGCGTTACTGGCGTACGAACAAACGGCAGCCGGATATTTTGAAGCCGTACTAAAAAACCGCGTCGCCAAAGCCGAATTGGAATGGGCCATCGGCCAGGATTTACAATGACGGCGTTTTTGCGGCGCGCGGGCTGGTTAACGGCGTGCCTGCTGTGGGCGTTCCCCGCGGGTGCGCTGCAGATTCCGACGGACGACGACATCCTGCGCGAATTTTTATGGCAGCGTTTTATCAGCCTGCCTAAAGACCAACGCCCCAAAATCGGCTTGGCGCTCTCCGCCGGCGGCGTGCGCGGATTCGCTCATGTGGGCGTACTGGAATCCTTAGATAACGCGGGCCTGCCGATTGATATGATTTCCGGCACCTCGATGGGTTCCGTGGTAGGCGCGTTGTACGCCGCGGGGCTGCCTACGTCCAAACTGTGGGAAATCAGCACCCACATAACCATGAACAACATCACCCCCGACTATAACGCCATGGGGCTTTTGCGCTTTTTATTCGCCAAGCGACTTCCCTCCTCTTCCAACCTGGTAAACTTTTTCCATGAACAGCTGGGCGATATGCAGTTTGAGGATATGAAAATCCCGTTCTCCTGCGCCGCTATGGACGTAAAAACCGGCGAACGCGTGGGATTTAATTCCGGCCCGCTCGCCATCGCCGTACGGGCCAGCATGAATTTGCCCGGCGTGTTTGAACCCGTGGAATACCGCCACCGCGCTCTGGAGCTCTACGGCTGCGGCTGTGAGCACATCAGCCTTTGGGACACCTATAGCCGGGTGCCCTGCAAGCCCGAATGGAGCATGATGCGCCGCC
>CALYRQ010000094.1 GCA_945483375.1 uncultured Elusimicrobia bacterium | reverse complement strand
GTCATCTGCGGGTTTGCGGGCGGACGGTTGGATTTTACGCTGGGGAATTTTTTATCGGTCTACCCGTACGTAAAAAAAATGGATATTTGCTTTGCGGGCCCCGGCTGGAGGATCTACCCGCTGGCCGCCGGACGGAAATTTACGTGCCAAAAAGACGCGCGGGTGAGCCTAATTCCGCTTAAAACCTGCACGGGCGTAACGCTGAAAGGGCTTAAATACCCGTTAACGGACGCGCAGTTGTCCTGGGAACATGCCGGACGCAGTTTAAGCAATCAAACGACGGGAACAGAATTTCAAATCTTGCTTAAAACCGGCTATATGCTGGTATATATGGAAGAAAATTAAGGCAGCGTATATTCTCTTACCCATCCCGTGTTGCCCAAAAGTTTACCGCCCACTACCCGTTCGCAATAATCCCCCGCCGGTCTAGTGAAAACTACACCCGAATTAGTACGCTCCACACAAACCATGCGCTGAGAACCATACGTACTACCCTCAAAAAAATAACCAAAACCGCCGCCCTTATATCGTCCGCTTAATCTGCCTATATAAATACCAGATGTAATAGGGTAGTTCGTATTTTCGTTGACCCGATAAAGTTGCACGGACCATTCTTCGTTGGAACGCGTATCAGAACCTTGATTGTACCATTTTTCCGTACCGGACCAAGGCAAATCGATATCCAATTCGTCAAAGAACTTGGCATACGTACCGTTGGCCATATAATAACTTTGCTGCGCCTCCGCTACAGATTTTAAAACAGCAAAAGCCTGCGCGGCGCGGGACTTTTCCACCGCTTTGGTGTACTGCGGCAGTGCAACGGCGGACAAAATACCGATGATTAATACGACGACTAAGAGTTCTATAAGCGTAAAACCTTTCATTTTGTTTTCCCCTATAAAAAAGTCATCCTGAGAGGTTTCTGCTCAGGATCTACCGCTTTTAAGGAAACAACATATAATTGGGAGATCCCGTACAGAAACACTACGGGATGACTTTACTGTATCAAAAAAAAAAAACGGGTCAAGGCCTTCCAGGCCGCGGAGATTGTCCGCACTCTTTTGACTAATGGAGCCACATTGTTTAGGACATGTCGCCAGCTACGAACAGGCGAGCCCCAACGGCGGCCCGCAGGGGGTGGCGCGCAACATCCGGGGCCGCCCCGTATCCGCACGGCGCCGGAAAGACATTCCCCGATATGATAAAATATAAATATGAATTCCCCTTTTCACATTTTAGCGAAAGATTCCCGTTCCAAAGCCCGCACCGGCGTGCTGTACACCAAGCACGGCGCGGTGCAAACGCCGGTATTCATGCCGGTTGCCACGCAGGCCTGCGTAAAAGCACTTACCGACGAAGATTTAAAAAACGCCGGCGCCACCTGCCTGCTTTCCAACACGTACCATTTGTATCTGCGCCCGACGACCAAAATCCTGCAGCAGATGGGTGGACTCCACAAATTTATGAATTGGAACGGCAGTATTTTGACCGATTCCGGCGGATTCCAGGTATACAGTTTATCCAAGTTCCGCAAGATTAAAGAAGAAGGCGTCACCTTCCAGTCCCACCACGACGGGAGCAAACACCTCTTCACGCCGGAAAACGTGATTCAGTTTGAAAGCGAAATCGGCTCCGACATTTGGACCATGCTCGACGTCTGCATCCACGCTAAGGACCCGTCCAAGCACGACGCGCGCGAAGCCCTCAACATTACCAAACGCTGGGCGGAACGCGCCGCACGCGCTTATCAAAACACCGTGCCCGAACAGCACATTACGCAAAATGCGGACGGTTCGTTTACCGTTGGAAATTCGCTTTTGTTCGGTATTATTCAAGGGGCTATCTTCCCGGATTTGCGTAAGGAAGCCGCGCTACATATGGCGTCGCTCCCCACGCACGGGTATTGCATCGGCGGGCTTTCGCTGGGTGAAACCTTGGAACAGATGAACGAGTCCGTTTTGGCCGTCACCGAGAATCTGCCGGAAAAAAAACCGCGCTATTTTATGGGCCTTGGCACACCGGTGGAAATTTTAAATTCCATCGAACGCGGCGTGGATATGTTCGACTGCGTATGGCCCACCCGCGTGGCGCGCAACGGCATGGCCATGACGAGCGGCGGACGCGTAAACATTAAAAACGCCGAATACCGCACGCAGGACATCCCGTTAGACCCCGAATGCGACTGCTACACCTGCCGCCGCTATTCCCGCGCGTATCTGTGCCATTTGTACCGCTCGGCCGAGCTCACCAGCCACCGCTTGATGAGCATTCACAACATCCGCTTTTTAATCCGCTTGATGGAACGCGCCCGCGAAGCGATTAAAAACGGTACGTTTTTGGAATTTAAGGACGAAGTCATCCGCAAATACCAAAATTTTAAATAAGCGTGTTTCATAGAAAAAAACGGGTTAATCCCTTTCAAAATTCTGCTTCTGTCCAAGCGTTTTAACCCGAGCGAACACACCTATAAAACACCCCCCGGAATACTTTTATCCCGGGGGGTAGATTTTTCTCTATCAAACCGTTTAGGCAGCGGACGCTTCTTCCGGCTTCTTTTTTGGCGGCTTCGGAAGCAGAGAGAAAAGCACATACGCCGCCAGCATTTGAAGCGTAAAACACAGCGAAATAAACACGTACTTATACACCTTCATCGCTTCCACGGACGGCGTGGGGTTCACCAAATAATAAAACTGCCCCAGCACGCGCATAAGCGGCGCGAACATAAAGTCCGCACTTGTCAAAAGAGCCAGCACGCCCTGCAGCACCGTCAGCACGCCCGCGTACCGTTCGTTTAGTAAAATAAACACCGTCTGCGAGGCGTACAAAATAAAGAAGCCGGCATGGAGCCTAAACAAAATCCCGCCGGAGGAAACATCCCGGCACAGCAGGAAAATATTGGCAAACGTCCCCAGCAGGCAAAAGAAAAACACCGCTTTTACCCACACGTTTAACCCAAAAAAACGTTTTACCAATTTACTCATAATCACCGGTTTAACGCCAGCGCGTTTTTGCGCGCCAGCACGTCCTGCGCAAGCGCAATCAGGCCGTCCAAAATTTGGCCGTAGTCTTCGCCCGACGCTTCAAACAGCTGCGGGAAAAGGCTCGTTTCGCTCATGCCGGGCAGCGTGTTGATTTCAGAAAAATAATAACGGCCGTCTTTATCCATTAAAAAATCCACCCGGGCAAGCCCGCTTGCGTGAAGCGCGCGGAAAATGGTTTCCGCATCGGCACGCATGCAAATTTGCGCGTCCTCGGAAATATCGGCGGGAACTTTGGTTTCACACCCTCCGGCGACCACATATTTGGCGTTGTAATCGAAAAATTCGCCCGCCACGGTGCGAAGTTCGCCGCATAACGAAGATTTTACATGTTCCCCCTCTCCGTACAGCGCACAGAAAATTTCGCGTGCGCGGTCCACGCCTTTTTCAATCATGACGTCCGTATCAAACTGGAGCGCAAAAGCCACCGCATCATGCAGTTCATTTAAGTTTTTTACTTTGCGAACGCCCACGGACGACCCCAACCGCACCGGTTTTACAAAAACGGGAAGTTCCGCTTCTTTCACCCAGTCTTCCAACGCGGCTTTATCGTACGCTTCCCCGCGGGAAACGGTTACGTACGGCAGTACTTCTATCCCCGCCTGCGCGGCCAGCAATTTGGCGATTTCTTTATCCATCCCCATCGCAGAGGCCAACACGCCGCAGCCCACATACGCCGCGCCGAGCGTTTCCAACAGCCCCTGCATGGTACCGTCTTCGCAGTTGGTGCCGTGAAGCACCGGGAAGAAGACGTCCGCCTTAAACGCCAGCGAACCATCCAAAGCGGCCATGTTGGCATCCGCACGCAGAACAGGCGTAACGGCTACATCCTGCGGGGTTTTAAAACCGCATTCTTTTTGCAAGAACCATAAGCCTTGCTTGTCAATAAAAACAGGATAAATTTGGTATTTTTCCGGCTTGTTTTGGAGCATGTGGCACACCGTCTGCGCGCTGTGCACGGAAACTTCGTGTTCGGTGGATTTACCGCCGTACAAAACAACTACATTTAAACGGGACATATTCCTTCCTTTTGTTAAACAGGCCTGACGCATGCCAGGCCTGGGATAATTGGTTTTATTTATCTTCCCGGAAAATGGACCACTTCATGCGCCCGATAAAACTGTCCGTTTTTTCCAAGAAGTCTTCTCCGTCGAACAACTGTTCCCGCTGAGGAACGGGATCGGCCACTTTAAGTTCGGGCAAGTCGGCCTCGGTAACGACGGTGGATTTCGCTCGCGCATCCATGGCGACGGGGATTTCCGAAAGCGGAATCTGCTCTTCCTGCGCGGTGCTGGCTTCGGGCAGCGCTTTTTGTTCGGCGCGATGGGAATCCAAAAGCGGCTGAGGAGCGGCCGGAGCTTGGGGAGCCTGCGGCGCGGCGGTTTTTTCGGAAGCGGCCGCTTTGCGGAGGAGTTCCGCTTTGTCGGCGCGTTCTTTTTCCTGCACCAGGCGGGCGGCCAACAACGCGGCGCTTTGGTTGCGCAGCTGCTGGTTTTCTTTGGCCAGTTCGCGTTTTTCCACGGCCAGCGTATCGGCTTCGTGCTGAAGCGTTTGCGCGCGCTGGGACAATGTTTCTTTTTCGCGCGACAGTTCCTCGGCGCGGGCTTCCAGCGCGGCTTTTTCTTTGGCTAATTCTTCCGTGCGGGAAGACAGTTTGGCTTTCTCTCTTTCCAAATTCTCCGCACGGGAAGAAAGTTCGGCTTTCTCTTTTTCCAAATTTCCCGCACGGGAAGACAATTCGGCTTTTTCGCGCGTTAAATCTTCCGCCGTGCGGTGCGCGGCCTGCAAATCTTTGGACAGGGTTTCTTTCTCGCC
>CALYRQ010000093.1 GCA_945483375.1 uncultured Elusimicrobia bacterium | reverse complement strand
GGCCTGGGTGGCTTACCGGCAGGGGGATCAGATTGTGTTGGATTCCGTGCCCGGCGTGCGCAGTGTGTCGCGTTGGGACGAGTTTGACGCTTATACGGCGCTTGAAAACGTCTGTTTGTCCGTCGGCACGCCGATGCCGCAACTGTATATAGTGGAGGATGATTCCTTAAACGCTTTTGCCGTGGGAATGCACCCCGCGCGGGCGGGAATAGTGGTTTCCCGCGGCCTCTTAAAACGGCTGGAACGCGCCCAGCTGGAAGCGGTTTTCGCGCACGAACTGGCGCATATTCTTCATTATGATACGCGCCTGATGGCGGTGGTGATTACGTGCACGGCGTTTTTTACGTTTGCGGGTGAAATGCTGATTTACGGGACGGAACGCGAGGAAGCGGACCATTCCTGGGAAGGCGTGGCGAACCGGGTGTATTTTCATTCCCGCTGCCCGCTGTTTGTTTACCCGGGAGTTATGTTGATGGCTTACGGATACTTGGTTGCGCCAGTTATCCGTTTTGCTCTTTCCCGCACGCGGGAAAGATTGGCCGACTCCCGCGCCGCTTTAATTACCCGCCATCCGCGCGCGTTGGCGCGTGCGCTGTGGAAAATCAGCGAGGACAGCCGTATCGAAGTGTTGGACGGCCGCATTTTGCTGGGCGCGATGTGTATTGAACGCCCGAACGGACAGGACAGTTTTTTTGACTGTTTAAGCGGCCTGGGCCGCTCTCATCCGCCGGTAGAAGAGCGTATCCGCGCACTAAACGACATGGACGGCCTGTTTGACGGGACGGGCCAACGATAAGCCGTAAGGTGTGCAAATCCGTTCCGCGACCCGGGTTTTGCCCCTGGCATCTGTTTACATCAGTTTGCAACTGAACCTTAAACAATGTGGGCCAATGAATCAAAAGTGTGCGGACAAATTCCGCGGCCTGGAAGGCCTTGACGTGGGGCGTTATAAATAGCAAAATAGAATAAAGTAATAATGGGGGATTTTTATGCGCCGCAGTTTATTTATTTTAGCCGCTTTGGCCTTAACGCCTGCCGTGTATGCGCAGGGGGATGCAACTCCTTTTACGCGCGAGCAGGTGCTGGAAATTTTCTCCCAATACAACCCGTCCGTATTGGAACAAGCCTCCCAAAATGAGGACTATAACACCGTTCTGGATAGCTTTTTAGACGCTTACGAGTCCTCCAACACTCCCATGGCGCGTACGGAATTAATCGCCGTTGCCCGCAATTTCGACAATTCCATCCGTCTGCAGGTGCTTACGGATGCGTATCTTCAAACTTCTTCCGCCGTCAGCCTGATGGGGGGAGATTCTTCCTCCGCCGACAGATTATTCCGCGAAGAACTGACCGACGTTTTCAGCCGCGTTTGGGCGGTAACCGTCCAGCTTCGCCAGTACCAGCTGGCCGAAGCCAAACGGACATTAAAAAACGTCCGTGCGGATAAAACGCTTTCGCAGGAGGCGCGTAATGTGCAAATCGCCGCGCTCAAATCGGAAATCCGCGCGTTAAAGGCGGAACTGAAATCGCTCCAGGCCGGCCGGGGCGAATCGGTGCTGTCGGCCGTGGACGCTTACGTACTGCAAACGCAGCAAGCCTCCGACAGACTTTTGCAGGCCGCACGCCAGTCGGCCTCCGCGTCCGAAACGGAAAATTTGCAGATTAAGAGCAACAACAAAAAACCCGTCGCCAAATAATGCTTCCGCTCCGCGTCTGCGGGGCATACTCCGCCGTTTTGCCCAATTTCAATTTAAAAGGAAAGTAATAAATGATTAGAACCGTAATTGATAAAATTTTTGGAACCAAAAGCGAACGTGATTTAAAGAAAATCCAACATTATGTGGACGCGGCCAACAAATTTACCGCGGAATTTGAAAAACTGTCCGACGATGAATTAAAAGCCAAAACACAGGAGTTTAAAGATCGTTTGGCCCAGGGGCAAACGCTAGACGATATCCTGTCCGAAGCGTTTGCGGTAGCGCGTCTGGCGGCGCAGCGGGTGATCGGTCTGCGCCCGTACGACGTACAGATGTTGGGCGGTATTGTCCTTCACCAGGGTAAAATCGCCGAAATGGGCACGGGTGAAGGTAAAACGCTGGTGGCCGTGCTTCCTTCTTACTTAAACGCGCTTACCGGCAAAGGCGTGCATGTGGTGACGGTGAACGATTACCTCGCCCGCCGCGACCGCCAGTGGATGGGCCCCATTCATGAATTTTTAGGTTTGACCGTCGGTTACATCAGCCACGACATGACGAATGCCGAACGCCGTGAAATGTACGCCAAAGACATTACGTACGTTACCAATAACGAACTGGGCTTTGACTATCTGCGCGACAACATGGTTATTTCGCGCGAAGACCGCGTACTCCGTCCGCTTAACTACTGCATTGTGGACGAAGTAGACTCCATTTTAATCGACGAGGCACGCACCCCGCTTATTATTTCCGGCCCGTCCGACCAAAGCACGGACAAATACTATATCGTCAATCGTTTGATTCCGTCGTTAAAAGTCCGTTTGATTACGGAAAAAGACGAAGTAAAAGCCAAATACGAAGGCATTAAACTCGATGAAGGCGTCGACGCCGTTATCGACGAGAAAGCCCACACCGCCACGCTGACGGATACGGGTATCGCCAAAGCGGAAAAATTCTTGAACGTGCAAAACCTGTATAATGATGTGGAATCCGAATGGGTGCACCACATCAACCAGGCGCTTCGCGCGCACCATTTGTACGAAAAAGACGTGGATTACGTGATTAAGGACGGCGAAGTCATTATCGTGGACGAATTTACGGGCCGCTTAATGCCGGGCCGCCGCTGGAGCGACGGACTCCACCAAGCCGTAGAAGCCAAAGAAGGTTTGCAAATTAAAGAAGAAAACCAGACTTTGGCCACCATTACGTTCCAAAACTTTTTCAAACTGTATAAAAAACTCTCCGGCATGACGGGTACCGCCATGACGGAAGCCAACGAGTTTTGGCAAATTTATAAACTGGACGTGGTGGAAATCCGCCCCAACCGTCCTTCCAAACGCCGCGATTTCCCCGATTTGGTGTATTTAACCGAACGTGAAAAATTCAACGCCATTGTGGAAGAAGTGGAATCCCTTTGGAAAAAGGGCGCGCCCGTTTTGGTGGGTACGCGTTCTATTGAAAAATCGGAAAAATTAAGCCATATGCTGCGCGCGAAAGGTATTCCGCATAAAGTATTAAATGCCAAATACCACGAAATGGAAGCGCAAATCATCAGCCAAGCGGGCCGCAAAGGGGCGGTGACCATCGCCACCAACATGGCCGGCCGCGGTACGGATATTGTGCTGGGCGGAAGCCCGGCAGACCCCAAGGAACAGCAAGAAGTTGTGAACTTGGAAGGGTTGCATGTTATCGGCAGTGAACGTCACGAGTCCCGCCGTATCGACAACCAGCTGCGCGGCCGCTGCGCCCGCCAGGGGGACCCGGGATGCTCGCGCTTTTACATTTCGCTGGAAGACGAACTGATGCGTTTGTTTGCCAACACGGCTAAAATTTCCGCCATTTTAAGTTCTATGGGCATGAAAGAGGGCGAAGCTATCGAGTCGCGCCTGATGACGCGCCAAATCGAAGGCGCCCAGCGTATGGTGGAAGGCCGCAACTTCGACATTCGCAAACAGCTTTTGGATTACGATAAAGTAATGAACCAACAGCGTACCGCCATCTACGGCCTGCGCAACGCGATTTTGGACGGGGAAAATATGACCGAAAAATCGCTTCAGATGATGGAAGAAATCGTGGATGAATTGGTGGAGCAGTATTATCACCCGTCCCATCCGCAAAAGTCAGACTTTGAAACTTTGAACGTCAGCCTGCGTAATTTCTTCCCGGCGGACTTTGCTTACACGGCCGAAAATGTGGGCCGCAAATCGCGCGAAGCGTTTGCGGATGAAATTATCGCCGTCGTGAAAGATTTGTACAACGCGCGCGTGCTGTATTTTACGGAACAGGGCATTAATTTTGCGGAAATCGAACGCATGCTCCTCTTACAATTGTTGGACAGCGCGTGGAAACAGAATCTGTATGAACTCGACCAGCTTCAAAGCAGCGTCAGCCTGCGCGGATACGCCCAGAAAGACCCGCTTATCGAGTATCAAAAAGAATCTTACAAATTATATTCCGCCATGCTTAACCGCGTGCGCGATATGATGGTGGAATATATTTTCCGTCTTCAGCTGCCGCCCCGCCGCACCCCGGCCCAGCGCGCGCAGGAAGGCGATGCCGCCCGTCATGCGGAATCCGGAACGCCCGTATCCAAAAATATCGGCCGCAACGATCCGTGCCCGTGCGGGAGCGGCAAAAAATATAAAAAATGTTGCGGAGCCAATTTATGAAAACCAAAATAAAAGCGTTGTGTCTGTTGGTATGTGCCGCGTGCATGTTGGTACTCATTCCTGTGTTTTTATCGAAAGACAACCCGATTGAAGTATCCATGCCCGTACTGACGGAACAGCAAGCCGCCGCGCAGGAACAGGCTCAGCAGAAGGCCGCGCAGGCTTCGGCCCACAAAGCCAAAGTGCGCCGGATTCTGCGTTGTGAAACGGATGACGACTGTATTATCGTGGATAAAGACCCGTGCGGCTGTTTGGTCGGGCCCGAAGGCGTAACCGCCATTAACGCGTCGTATACGCTGGAATTTAACAAAATGCAGTCCGGCGTACTGGCCAAAGCGTGTCCGGACAGCGCCCCCTCCCAGGAAAAGGAATGCAGTCCGTCCGCCGTGGCCGTCTGCCGCGAGAACGTCTGCCACATTGATTATTAACGTATGAGAGAGTTGCGGGAAAAAATTACAGACCAAGACGCGCGCCAAGAGATGACTTTCGGCGCGCGTTTAAAACGTGTTG
>CALYRQ010000092.1 GCA_945483375.1 uncultured Elusimicrobia bacterium | reverse complement strand
TGCATAGAGAGTGCCCCCTTGATCAATGATTTTTTTTATAATTACGTCGATTTACATCGGATGCCATTTATCGTCTTCCAAAGGGTTTAAAGCCATGGGCGAAACCGCGCTTGAAATCGGCGCGGACACGTTCCAGTTTTTCACACGCAACCCGCGCGGCAGCAAAGCCAAAGACATCGACCCGCAGGACGCCGCCGAACTGCGCAAACTGCTGGCCGAACACCATTTTGCGCCGCTTATCGCGCATGCGCCGTACACGCTCAACCCGGCGTCGGCTGACCCCAAAACGCGCGAGTTCGCCCTGCAAACCATGCAGGACGACCTGGTCCGCATGGAATACCTACCCGGCAACCTGTACAACTTTCACCCCGGTAGCCACGTGGGCCAAGGGGTTGAAAAAGGCACCGATCTCATTATCAGCCTGCTCAACGAAATTTTAACCAAAGACCAAACTACCACTGTCCTTTTGGAAACAATGGCCGGCAAAGGAAGCGAAATAGGAAGAAGTTTTGACGAGCTCAAACGGATTTTGGACGGAGTAAAATTAAACAATAAAATGGGGGTCTGTTTAGATACCTGCCACGTGCACGACGCGGGCTATTCCCTCGCGACGCTGGACGGTACGCTTGAAGAATTTGACAAACAAATCGGGCTCACGCGCTTAAAAGCCGTCCATATAAATGAAAGTTTGAATCCGCGCGGGGCGCATAAAGACCGTCACGCCGTCATCGGTGGAGGCCAAATCGGCACGGATACACTCACCCGCGTCATCAACCATCCCGCCTTAAAGCATTTGCCGTTCTGTTTGGAAACCCCGAACGATTTGGCCGGCTATGCCAAGGAAATTAAACTGCTCCGCAGTTTGTACCGGGATTAGGTTTTTTTTCCAACACCAACATCAAGCTGTAACCTCCCACCCAGTATGCTGCCCACGCACGCGGCAGAAAGCGGTGCGCCGCTTGACGGATAAACATTCCCGCGCGGCTGATAAGCCGGGAGATTCTGGGAGGGCGTTCCACATATTTATTGGTATAGTGCAAATGACGCACCCGCATATTGAGTCCGTCCAATTCCCGCAAAAATTTCCGCGCCGTAAAAAAATGGATATGCCCCACCGTTTCGCGTTCTTTTCGCAAAATTGACGGCCGCAGACGGGCGTAAACCGATAAATCCAGCGGCATATGCACCACTATAAACTCCGCTTGATTCGTCCACTTTTTAAAAAATTCTTTCCAATCAGGAATGTGCTCTAAAACGTCCAATAAAAGAAGTGCGTCACAAGGTTCCGGCCGGAGGGAGGAACCAAGCCGGAAAACACAGTTTTTCGGCTTATCTTTTTCGGCCAGCGCAAACGCCTGGGGAGATACGTCATACCCGTAAAAAGCTGTTTCCGGCAGCTCTTTGGTCCATAACTTAATCACTCCCCCCGCGCCGCAGCCGGCGTCGCACACCGTTTTCAAACGGGTTTCGGCTATACCCGCGCCTTTAAGCGCGCGGCGGACGTGGGCGAGTTTCCAGGCGGCATCTTCCCCGTGCCAGCCGGGATTATCCTGCAAATAAGTACCGTCCGTATATCGATTCGTCATATGTTTTATTATACTTTAAAACCATCGGGGCACGCCCGGAGCGGAAAAAAATAAAAACTTCCCATAAAAACAGCTTTTCTTTTGCGCCAAATTCTGTATAATGAAAATATATTCCCTTTGTTTATATTAATTGGAGGATAAATGAATAAATTCCTTTCAGGGTTGTTTGCTGTTCTGTTTACAGTTTCTACCGCCGGGGCAGAAGTATTAAGTCCTATCGAAAAACCCGGCGATGCAACTAATGGCAACCTCGTTATTAACGCCGGGGTAACCGGATATGACAATAAAATGATTGCCGGCGGTGCTTCACTGCAAGGTTCCGCCACCAACAACGCGGTAACGGTCAATACCAACTTGACCGATACTAATGACGACGGAAAAAAGCCGGAAGATGCCTATAACCATTATATTGCGGGCGGTGCGGTTTATAAAAACACCGCTGACAGTAATACCGTTACCATTTCCGACGGCGTAACCATTACCGGGCGCGCGGTAGCCGGCGGCTTGGCCCGCATAAACCGCCCCGAAAACATAAACAGCGAAAAATGGAAGTCCGGCAACGCGACCAACAACACCGTTAATATCAGCGGTGCCACTATTACCGTCGCCCCGCAAGATGCCGACACCATTTTCTCCATTAGAGGAAACCCTGTAGCCGTGGCTGGCGGCGCCTCCGCCTATTTCAGCGGAAACGTCAGCGGAAACACCGTTAATATTTCCAATCACTCCACCATCAACGGTATTGTGTCCGGCGGTTTGTCTTACGTCGAAACCACTCAGGAAGAAGTAGACGAACACGACATTACCCCCGTACGCGACAACAATAACAACACCGTTAATATTAAAGATTCCACCGTCAACGGCGACGTATACGGTTCTTTCGGCGGCGTATCGGGCAACGGTAACACGGTCCGCCTGGACGGAAGCACCGTCAACGGGAACGTGATAGCCGCGGAAAGCGGATTCACGCTGTATGACAGTTCCGCTGCCTTAGGAACTTTTGACTACAACCGCGTAGAACTTTTAAACGGCACGACAGTAAATTCCGCCGCCGCGGTGGATGCCAACAACAACAACGCGAGCTACAACTCGATGTTGATTCAAAATTCCACCGTGCAGAACGGCGAAATCTACACCGTTAAAATGATTCACAACCTGGAAGACGACACCCACACCATCTCCGGCGTAACGGACAGCAACACCTTAACGCTGCAGGATTTAACCGGAACTACCGTTAACGAAATCGGAGCCACGCTAAACATGACGGGCAACCCGTCGGGCAACCGGATTAATATTGAAAATTCCGATGTTACCGTAGCTTTTGACAACAGCAAAACCTTCGGCGGCATTTTAAACGTAACCGATTTAACCACGCACAAACTGCTGGGCACTAAAACAGTGGTAGGCGACAACCCAATTATCCCCGCCTTGAATACTTCCAAGGGCTACATTTTCGGCGGTGCCACGGCGGATTACACCAGCCAAGTAAACACCGCAGCCGAAGAAGAAGCGCCAAAAGAAACCATCAAAGGGTTTGGTTCTTCGGCTGATAACAATACGGTCAGCATCAAAGGTGGCACCGTATCGGCCAACGTAATCGGCGGTTTTGCCTCATACGTAAGAGAAGTAAATTATTCCACCATCACCAAAGACGACCAAGGCAGAACAACGGAAGAAACATGCGTCGTCAAAAACGGCCGTGTTACTACCACCACTACCACAACCTATACCTACGCCGATGAACACGATACCACGGGAACCTCGAACACGACCGTCGAAAAGAGCGACCCCGCGGAATTAATCGACGAAAAATTCTCCGCGTCCAACAACACTATTATTTTAACGGACGTAGCTCTCGACGGAAATGTTTACGGCGGTTATGTAGACGGAGCAGAGCTTAAACAGGAAAACATGCTGACCGAAAACAATACCGTGATACTGGCCGGGAACACGCAAGTAACCGGGGACATATACGGCGGCAGCAACAATTACAGTGCGGACACCAACCGTTTGGTTTTCCGCAATAACGCCAACGGCACCAACTTTGTATCGTACGATTCGACGCAGTTTAAAAATTTCAACCGTCTGTGGAGCATTGAAGCAAACTACGATACCCGACTGCAATTTACCAAGCCCGACGTATACGCCGTCATGACGCTTGATAAATCTGTCATGCAGGACCATACGCCTACCGTCATCTTAAAAACAAGCAACGTATTAGACGGATACGGACCTGTCGTGTGCAACGGATCGGAAAACTGCACGAAATACCATTCGGACATTTCTTTGGCTAAAGACAAATTGGGCATTTATACCTTTGCGCTTACGCCTGAAATTAACGGAAACGTAGTAAATTGGACGCTTTCGGGCACCAAAGAAACCACCAATTTGGAAGTATACGGCCAGTTGCCGCTCGTCGGCTTGGCCTTGGCCATGGAAGGCCAGGAAATGTTGGGGACGGCCATTACCGACGCCTGGAAAAACGACAACGAATCCAACACCTTCTTAAACGGGGGCTACCACCATACCCGCTACGAAACCGGCAGCGGCTTTGATTTGGACTCCGGCATCGTACAGGCGGGCGCGTGGAAGAAATTCACCAGCGACTGGCTGGGCGGTTTCTTCGTCAAATACGCGCACGGTTCTTACGAAACATTCCCAATTGACGTAGACGGCGACGCCGACGTTTATGCCGGCGGCCTCTTAACCTCGCTGCGCTACAGCGAAACCGGCCGCTTGGAAGTGGACGCCGAAATCGGCTACATGGACCTGGAGTTTAACTCCCCCGAACTCAGCTCCACCTTCAAGAGCAACGGTATGTATTACGGCTTTGGCGCCGGATTCGTCGAAACATTGATTGAAGACCTGGACCTTTTCGCCAACTTCCGTTACCTGCACAAAGGTAAAGACGACATTACCGATAACCTCGGGCAGAAAGTGGAGTTTGACTCAATGAACAGCATGGCCTTGCGCTTCGGTGCGGAATATACGTTCAACCAGTTGGATCTGTACGGTTTGAAACCCGCCTTGGGCGCGATGGGCATCTATGAAATGGACGGCAAATCCACCGTAAGCGCCGAAGGCATCCAATCGAACGAAGCCTCCATGAAAGGCATGAGCGGACGCGCGCAGCTGTCTTTGGTCTACAACAATAAAGACATGTTCCTGCCGCTTCGCACCGCGCTGACCGTTTACGGTATGGCCGGCAAACGCGAAGGCGTAGGCGGCGAGGTCAACATTACCTTCTCGTTCTAAACCGACGCACGCAGTTTTACAAGAGCCCTGGAATCCCGGGGCTCTTTTTTTGTATAATAAAGCATA
>CALYRQ010000091.1 GCA_945483375.1 uncultured Elusimicrobia bacterium | reverse complement strand
CTTCTTTTCCTTTAAACCATTCTATTTAATAATATGTTTTTATTATTTTTTATCAACAGAACACCTGTTTAGTACCGGTTTTCCCGGATTCTAACACCGGCCAAACAACCTATTTTGTAGCCTAGGCAATCTTCTGCCTGACCACCCCAAGCGGCAAATCAATACACCTTATTCCCTAAAACGGCTCCCCCCTCTTTTACAACTCCCCCCGGTTCGCCAAGCCCAGGACCTTTTCAGCTTAGAAAGCATGGAAAGTGCCTAGCTTCCCCCTGTTCTTCAGCCCCAGCCTGGCCTTATTCCAGCACATTACCTTCAGCACTGCTGTTTCTTCTGTATCCCTCAACCGGGGCTCGCTCCGGCTTATTTTGACAGAATAACAATTCCTCGGCACTGCCGCTTCTTTCCTCCAGCCGTGGGGCACTCCGGCCAGCAAGCGGTATTATTTCCCAAAAACGGCTTGTTTTAAGCAAAAACGCCCAAAATTTAAATCTTTTTTGTTTTTGCATACACCAACACCCCCAAAATCGTTTTTTTACCCCTCGTTTTTTATAAACAAGATTCAAAAACGTCCGGGAAACGGGTTCTTTTCCGTTTGCAGGTGAACGTACAAAAAAGAACCCGCCCCGTGTTGCACAAACCGTCCGTTCCGGCAATTACCCAAACAGACGGTTTATTTCATATCCACCGCATCCGTAAGGAAGAAGGAAATCTTCCCGGCGGTAGCGGTTCCCGTTACGGTGTAGTAAGCGCGCAAATAACGCTGCATACCCGCAGGCACGGCAGCGGCAAACACGATTTTGCCACTCGCGCCCAATTCGGCAGCCGCCAGAGTAACGGAAGCCAATTCCGCGGGAGCGGTAAAAGCGGAGGCTTCGGAAGTTTGCAAGCTGACGGTCAGCCCGGTAAGCCCGGCAAAGGCTTCATCCACGCGGCAAACGGCAAACAACGATCCGGGAACGGCGTTTCCGGCGGCGCCCAAATCAATCACGTTTTGGGACGCGGCGGAAGCGGTAATTTCCTGTCCGTCGGACAGAACGGCATTTTGGTCTAATAACATGGTTCCTCCTATTTCACCAGGGCTTCGGTATCGACGATGGCGTCGCACACGTGCACCGGGATTTCGTTAAACGTCATCAGCGGGCGGGACGTTACCTGATCCGGCGTGTACTGTACGTTGGTTTTATTGCTGGTCAGCTTTCTCAAAGCGGCTTTGACGGTGCGGTTCATATACCACACGGGGCGGCCCATGGAAAGGCTTTGGATGCGTTCTTCCAGTTCGCACATTTGGTCAATCAGGTTGGACGGAACATTTTTCACATTGATGTTGCAAATGCGTCCGGCAAAACGCCAATCCTGCACGGCAAGGCCCAGTTTCCATTCAAAATACTCCTTATAGGCGGGGTATTCGTTGCCGTCCGCGTCAATATGGTTGACGAGGCCGTGGTCCACGCGCTGAATACCCGCTTTGGAGCCTTTCGGGAAGAAGGTAAACACCTTATCGGTATCCCACACAACAAGGTAAATGGACGAGTTCTGGCCTTCGGCGGTCCCACCTGCGTCAATGACGTTGCGGGAAGATTCCGCGCCCGAAAGTTCGCAATAGCGGGAGGCCAGGCCGGTAAAACGTTCCGGGTTTTTGCCCACGTTGCCGTAGATTAAGTTCGAAGCCATGGTGTTGGACATCCCGGCGATAATCGCCTTGGACTGGCCGGTGCGTACGGCTTCGGTATGGCCGCCTTTTTCGGCCACCAGTTTATCCACCACGCTGTAGGCGGACAACGTACCGTACGATTCCACCACCACCTTGGTGGTAGCTTTGGCGGGCTCGATGCCTTGGTAAGCGCGGCGCCAGGTTCCTTCCGGGATGCCGGTGCGCACGGCGTATTCGTGGCCGCTGTCCAAAGAGCTTTCCGTCACCAGCGCGTCGGCGATGATTTCGTTGGACTGGCTGAGTACCTCGGCGATGGCCAGTTCCTGGCCGGAGGGGTCGAACTGTTTGGCGTAGTCCACCAAACTGTATTGTTTGTCAGCAATAATTGCCATATATTCTCCTTAATTAATTGGTTTTTCCGTACAACGCTTCGGCGAAGGTTTTGTCCCGGGGGGCGGTGGGTTTGCCGCCGGGGAACGCGTCCTCGCCGATTGCTCTGCCCACTCCGCTTAACGTACGGATGATAACGGGATGGTTGCCAAGCCCCGTGTCTTCCAAAAGGGCGCGGAAGTCCGGGCCGCCGAACGTATCCGCGGCGCGCAGCGCGAACGAGAGTTCCTCCTCCAGTTTCGCCCCGTATAACGTACGGGTTTGCTGCGCCCAGCGTTCCAGCGTTTGGCGTTTTCCTTCCCCCGCGTCCGCTTGGCCGCGGGCGGCAAGGGAGCCTTCATACTCCACCAGCTTTTGGGCCTGTTCCTCCGTCAGGTTAATTTCGCGCGCCAACGTTTTAAACGCTTCCAGCGTTTCGGGCTCGAAAGAAACCCCTTCAGGCGGGATCAGGCCGTCGTAAGACGGCGGGTCTTGGTTTATATCCGTCCGCATTTGCGGTTGATTTCCCGTTGGTACAATCGGGGAACTCTCCTCTCCGGCGGTTTGCGCCGGGGCGGACGGGGCGTTTAAAAGGGTGTTTTCGGCAGTTTCCTGCACAGGTTGTATGGCGTCACTCATGGGTATTCTCCTCGTTTTTACGGTTGATTTCGTTCTGCCGGGACGTAATTTCCGACAGATACTCCCCCCGCATTTGCGCGTAGGCGCCGGGGGCGGCGTCTTCTATTTCCGCCAGCAGAAAAAATCCGACGCTTTGCTGTCCGCACTGGAACGCGGTGGCGTATGCGTCGCCGGGCACGAAAGCGTGGCGGCGTACCTGGCAGGCTTGCAATATCCGCCATAATACGCGGCGGCCCTGTACGGTTTTTAAGACGGCCTGCAAATCGCAGGCGTTTCGTTTGTGGAGTTGTTTTTCATTCATAAATTATGTTGGAAAGCGGCCCGGTTCCGGTCCCGTTCCGCTCTCCCGCCGGGGCAGCGTTCGGTAATTTTAGACGCCTGCTCCCAGCCCTTTTTGGTTTTGTTTTTAGTAACGGAGAAATCTCCGCCGGAAGAGTTTTCCCCGCCGCCGCGCCGGACCGTAACGCTTATAAGGACGCGTCCGCACGCGGGCTTGTTCTCTTTATTTCCCTAAACCGGCTTTTGCTTATCCGTTTCTTCCGCGCTTTTTAACAGGGCGGGAGCCACGCCGAGCGCTTTTAAGCCTTCTTCCAGGGCGCAGTCGTAATCCACGCGTTCGAGCACCTCGGGCCGTGCGGCGGCCATGTTGGCGGCATAAGCCAACCCCTGGGTCAAGGCGGAAAGCCCCGCGGCTTTTTGCGCCTGCGCAATCATGGATACGTATTCCACTTTCATTTCCAGTCCCTGCACGCTTTGCGGCGCGGGCGGCAACAACCCCTGGCGTGCCAGCAAGTTAAATGCGCGGTCAATCAGCGGGTCCAATAGTTCATTTTTAAGCCGCTCGAGCACGGGCCCCAACACCAGCATTTTTTCTTGGCGGCGTTCGGCCACTTCGGCGGCGGTCATATTGGCGTAATTTTGGCCGGACAGCGAGAGAAACACATCGGCGAAAAACTGGGCGCGGATAGTGGAACGCACCTGCGCGATGGACGCGTCCAACGCGTTCAAATCCGGCTGGACGAGATACGCGGGCTTGACGGCGGCGTCCGTCGTTCCGTTATAGCGGGTGATACCGCCGGGCAGCAGATTTACTTCCCCCTGCACGCCGGAAGAAACCATCATCGGCGGGTTGGTGCTTTTGTCGAGCGCAACAAGTTTCGTTTTCTGCATTTTTTGGAGCATTTTTACATCGCCCAAGCACTTCCAGCCGGGGCCGCGACCGTAGGAATCGGAAGCGTTTTTTACTTCCCAGCGCGCGGCGATAACGGGGAACTCGCGGTAGCCGCTTTGACGCAGGATATGTCCGCCTTCCATAAAATGAACGCTGGTAAAAGGCATGTGGCGGTTATCCCGTTTGGCGGGGTCGTAATTCGGGTTGGGCATAATCAGGTGGAACACTTTATGCCACGCACCCATTTGGCCGGATTCGCACGCCCGGCGCACGGCGGGCGGCAAGACGCTTTCGCCGAACGTTTCTTTTAATTGTTCGGCAGTCATAAAAAACTCGCGGCCAAAGCGGTTTACGCGGCCCGCGGCGTCCGTACCCAAACAGTATTTCCCGATGGTAAACGGACGACAGCGGACGCCTTTTTCGCGGTCTTCTTCCAATAAAAACGCGGCGGTGCCGAATACGGCAATTTCCTGGTAAAACCCGTGCAAAACGCCGTATACGTTGCTTTTGGCGAACACGTCTTCCAAGCGTTTTTTTACGTCAAACACCCATTCCCGCGCCCCGGGCAATTCCATTAGATCTTCGGGCGACAGAGACAAATCAAACCAGCCGCGCGAAGGGCTCGTCAGGCCGGACATCATGCCCGCGCACAGCACTTCCACGGCCAGGCACGGGTCCGAGTCCAAGAGGGTTTTGTGGTCGATGCGGCGGCCGTTGTTGGGCGTTTGCCCGTCGAAGAAGCCACGCGTGGGCGCCAAATAAGCGCTGAGGTCTTTCCAAACGGGCAGCCAGGCGGCGCGCTCGTTTTTCATTTCGTCGTAAAGACGCATATAATCGGTATGGTTTTGTTTCATAAAACGGTCTAATGCAAAAGAAAAGCAGTGTTGGAAGCAAAAAACGGTAGGATATAAGAAAGGAGGGTAATTATGATAAGCGTAATTGTGATTTTATTTTTTGTAGTGCTGTTGGCCGTCCCGGGGTTTTATATTATTAGCCGCAAGGTATTTCCGCAGGGGAGTAAAAAATCAGCACTGACGCTGGCCGTTCTGCTAACGGTACTTTTGGTAGGTATTTTGGTGGC
>CALYRQ010000090.1 GCA_945483375.1 uncultured Elusimicrobia bacterium | reverse complement strand
AAACGAGGCGGCGGATAACGCCAAAATGGGGATTAGTTCCGCGCGGTTTTTCATATTAAAATCCAGCTTTTGCCAGGCGTCTTTGGCTGCCTTGTTAAGGGAAACGAATTTTAAATAAGCCAACATCAAAAGTACCACCAGCATGCACATCGCTCCGAAGAGAAACCAAATTGCCATTTTTACCTCCCCGCTGTTGACTAACGGACGGATTATGATTAGAATAAAAGTAACGGTTCACTACTACAAAGTATAAGAATTAAGCCGCAGGAAATCAAGGGACCGTTTCCGGCCCGGGCGCCGAACTGCAACCGCCGGAGTCTTGCATAAATACGTATTCTACTGGAGGACGCATGATACTGACGATTACGTCGTTTGCCGTTTTTACGGCGTTGGTGTTGGGTATTTCGTATTATCTGACCTGGAAAAAAGACGCATCGTCTTCGGAAGGCTATTTCTTGGCCGGAAGAGGACTGACCGGATGGGTGATTGCTGCTTCTCTGCTGTTAACAAACCTGTCTACCGAACAGATGGTGGGCCTAACCGGCCAGGGATATATGTTTAATATGTCCGGCATGGGCTACGAGGTGGGCGCGTCCCTGGCGCTGATTATCGTAGCTTTTTTCTTTTTGCCGCGTTATTTGCGTAAAGGTTACGCCACCATTCCGGATTTTGTGGGCGAACGTTACGATTCCGCCACCAAACAGTTTGTAAACTTCCTGTTTCTGGCCGGCTATGTGCTGATTTTGCTCCCAACTGTGCTTTATTCGGGTGCGATTGGCATGGGCGGTATTTTTGATATTATGGGTACCTTCGGTTTAAGCCCGATGACGGCGATTGTCGTCGTTGTGGTGGCGATTGGCGTTTTGGGGTGCTTGTACACGGTGTTCGGCGGACTGCGCATTATGGCGGTGGCCGATACGCTTAACGGTATCGGGCTGATTATCGGGGGACTGATGGTGCCGCTTTTTGCGCTTGCGTATGTGGGCGGCGGAGATATTTTAGGCGGTATTGCCGAAGTGGTAAAAAACAATCCCGAAAAATTTAACGCCATCGGCGGCCCGGCGGATCCCGTTCCGTTTGCCACCATGTTTACGGGCATGTTCCTCGTCAACCTGTTTTATTGGGGCTGTAACCAGACGATTATCCAGCGTGCGCTGGCGGCCAAAAATTTGAAAGAAGGCCAAAAAGGGTTGCTTCTGGCGGCTATTTTTAAATTGTTCGGGCCGCTTTATCTGATTATTCCCGGCATTGTGGCGTTCCATATTTTCCGCGAAACTCCGCTGGAAGTGGGCGATATGGCGTACCCGATGCTCGTCAATAAAGTGCTTCCGTTCTATTTAATCGGCTTCTTTGCGGCTGTATTGTTCGGGGCGATTTTAAGCTCTTTCAACGCGGCTTTAAACTCCACGTCCACGCTGTTTATGCTTAACGTGTATAAACCGCTTATCAACCCCTCCGCCACGGACCACGAACTGGTGACCAAAGGCAAGTACGTGGGCATTTTGCTGGCGGTGTTTTCGATGTGCGTGGCCCCGCTGATTGCGATGGCTCCGTCGGGCCTCTTTAACTATTTGCAGATGGTGAACGGTTTTTACAACGTGCCGATTTTCACGCTGATTATTTTCGGTATGCTCAACAAAACCGCGCCCGCCTGGTCCGCCAAAGTTACGCTGGTATTTTTTATGGTGGGCTACGGCCTTACCCAGCTGGGAGTGATTAAGACAAACCTTCACTTCCTGCATATTTTGGCGATTTTGTTTGTAGTGTCGGTTGTATTTATGTATATTGCGGGCAAATTTTGGCCCGCCAAAAATACGTATGATGACGGCAAGGATTTAAATGTAGTGGACGTTACCCCGTGGAACATGCGGGTGGCGGTCAGTATTGCCATTGTGTTGTGCGTATTTGGCGTATACGTGTTGTTTTCGTCGCTGGGCATAGCGGCCTAGCGCACAGTTGCTATTTGGTAAAAAAGGCCCTTTTTTAAAGGGCCTTTTTTGCGGGTAAATTAGTTGATTTTACTGTTGGGCGGAACGTCATGCGTAACCCATTTGTTCGCGCCGATGACGCTGTTTTTGCCGATGGTTACGTCACCCAGAACGGTGGCTTCGGCGTAGATGATTACGTTGTCTTCAATGTTCGGGTGCCGCTTGACGCCTTTTATCGGGTTCCCGTTTGCGTCCAGCGGGAAACTTTTGGCTCCCAGCGTTACGCCTTGGTAGAGCTTGACGTTCGCGCCGATGACGCACGTTTCGCCGATGACCACGCCCGTCCCGTGGTCGATAAAGAACCCGGGGCCGATTTGCGCGCCGGGGTGAATGTCAATCCCGGTGATGCTGTGGGCGTATTCGGTTACGATGCGCGGAATTAAGCGTACGCCGCGGGCGTATAAAAAGTGGGCCATGCGCTGGAACGTGACGGCCGTTACGCCGGGGTAGCACAAAAGCGGTTCCACGGGGCTGACGGCGGCGGGGTCGCCTTCGTAGGCGGCGTTTACGTCGCTGACGAGCAATCGCTGGATAGACGGCAGGGCGGCGATAAAATCGTGCGTGATTTGCCGCGCGCTCACCTCGCAGGCGGCGCAGTCGCCCGTTTCTTTACACAAAAGACACAGCGACTTTTTGATTTGCGCCGTCAGCCGGGGCGCCAGCGCGCCGAGCGGCGCGGCACAGGCCGTTTCGTTGCAGACGAGCGGATATTGGTATAAGAAATCTTTAAATGCGCAAAAAATTTCCACCGTTTCTTTGGCCGAGGGAATAAACTGCGCCCGGTCGTAAAAACGGCTGTCAAATGTATTTTTCAGTTCTTTTGCGGTGCGTTCGAATAAATCCATAAAAGTCTACATTTTAAAATCTTCACCCAGGTACAGGCGGCGGGCGTTAGGGTCGTTAAGCAGGGTGTTCTGGTCGCCCTCTACCAGGATTTTTCCGTCGTAAATCAAATACGCGCGTTCGGTCAGCGGCAGGGTTTCGCGCACGTTGTGGTCGGTAATCAATACGCCGATTCCTTTGTCTTTGAGTTTAAAAATCATGTGTCTTAAATCGGACACGGTAATCGGGTCAATCCCCACAAACGGTTCGTCCAAAAGAATAATTTTCGGGTTGCTGATCATGCAGCGCGCAATTTCCATGCGGCGTTTTTCACCGCCGGAAAGCGTCCAGGCTTTTTGTTTGGCCAGTTTCGTAAGGCCAAATTCGGTAAGCAGTTCGTCCACGCGGCGTTTTTGTTCGTTTTTATCGTCTAAAATGCGTTCCAGCACGGCAAGCAGGTTTTCTTCCACCGTTAAGCCTTTAAAGATGGTCGGCTCCTGCGCCAAATACCCGAGCCCGTGGCGCGCGCGTTCAAACATAGGCAGACCGGTGACGTCGTCCCCGTCGATAAATACGCGGCCTCGGGTCGGACGGATAAAACCCACCATCATGTAGAACGAGGTGGTTTTTCCCGCACCGTTGGGACCCAGCAGGCCGACGATTTCGCCGGATTTAACGTGAATGTCCACGCCTTTTACGACCATGCGGTCTTTATATACTTTTACGATTTGTTCGCTGCGAAGCTGCATAATAAAACCTCTAAAATTTGGAGTTCACTGCCGACTCGTTTAACTGCGGGGACACCATCCATCCCTGCACTTTCCCGTCGAGCGTGATTTTGTTTCCCTCGTTGTCGGCCGACACTTTGTCGGCAATTACGGCAAACGTGCCCTGCTCCGTCGTTCCGTGCACCAACGGCCGCGCGCCGTAAGCGTACGAGGCGTTTTTTGCGCCGTCATACACAATGGTTTCGGCTTCCAGGGTGCGCTGGGAATCCGTCGCTTTTGCGCCGCCTTCCAGCAAGGCGTAATTTTCCGCTTGCTTGTAGGTGGCTTTGTCGGCGGTCAGGATTTCCAATCCTTCCGGGGTGGGGCGTTCCACACGTACGTTGTTTTGCAATACAAAAATTTTTTCGTTTAAATCAAACGACACTTTCCCGGCGTATGCGGTGACGGTTTGCTTTTTCTCGTCGGTCAGCACCAGTTTGACGGTTTTGCCCCGGTTGGCGTCCAGGTGGCCTTTTTGCGTTTTATAGTTGTAGCGGGCGCTGTCGGCGTAGGCTTCGTAAAAAGAACCGTCGCGCTCCGTTTGGCGCAACCACACGCGGCCGCGGGCGGAGAATCGGCTCAGCGCGCGTTCGGATAAAGCGTAATCGGCTTTAAAAGCGTAAGAGCCGTTATCGTAAGAAACGTTGCCCGTAAATTCTTCCTGTTGTTTGTCTTTATAAATTACCCAGCTGTCACTTTGCACCACGCCGCCCAAAACGGGGGGAATTTCGGTCGCTTTTTTGCGTTTGTTTTGTAAATTTTGTTTGGCGGCGGCCAGGCGCGGTTTGGCGGCCGGGGCGGGAATTTCGGGCCCTTCGGCGCGCACCGTTTTACAGCCGTTTAAAAACATGGCCGAGCCTAAAGCGGCGAGGAGAATGCTGGCGGTTTTCATTATTTTTTCCGTTGCAGTTCCCGCGTGGTTTTGGGCAGGCGGGTGGACTGCTTTTTAAGTTCAATTTTGGTTAATTTGGAATCGGTTTCCACGCCGCCCCGCGCGGTGATTTTGGCCGCGCCGCGGGTGACGGTGGTTTTATCGTCGGACCAGATGCGGTTTTTATCCACATCGTAAAAAATGCGGTCCGTGGCGATGACGACGTCTTCGGTAAACGAAGTAATCCGCGCGTTTCCGTCGATAGTAACCAGTTTTTTCGTATAGTCAAAACTGCCCGTATCGCCCGATACGCGCGCGCTGTCTTTGCCGTCTTCTTTTAGGAGCAGCTCGGGTTTTTTTAAAGTGGCGCTTTGCAGGTCGGCAAAGTCGACGGATTCGGCCGTCAACAGCCATTTTTTTTGGTTGTCCTGCGATTCGAAAATGGATACTTTCGTAGCCAGTTGTATGCCGGCGTTTTCGTCGG
>CALYRQ010000089.1 GCA_945483375.1 uncultured Elusimicrobia bacterium | reverse complement strand
AATGGACATATAGCCACCTGCAGCACGAAAGACTTTACGTTTTCCATTAACCCCACCGGCGCGGCAAACGGCATTTGCGCGGCCCGCCGCGGTTCGGGCGATGCGGCCAAAGTGAATTTTTTGTATATGGGCGAACTGGCGGCGGACGATGATTCTATTTTCCGCTGTAACAACGGCGGCACGGCCGGCGCGTGCGAAATATTTGGTTTGGATTCCGTGGGCACCACTTGGTGTACGCCTGACTAATTAAGGAGTATTTTATGAAAAAATTATTAACATTGTGTTTGGGTTTTATTCCGTGTGCGGCTTTGGCGGCCACGAATAAAATCAGCATGGTAACATATTTCCCGGTTCCGTATGTGGCTTATTCCCAGCTGAACGCAACGGAGCAAATGGATATCGGGCTGACGAACTCCTGCGATATGACGCTGGGCTGTTCGGAAACCTCCGCCACGTTAAATGCCGCACGGGTAAATTTAACTGGCGGCCAGTTGAACTTAGACGGCGGCCGCGGGATAAAAGGCAATACCCTTAGTTTGGGTAACGGCAGCGGTACGGGTAAAATCTCGTTCCAAAACGTGCGCATTCACACGGGTACTATGGAAAGCATGAACGCGGGTGATATCAAAGCCGCCAACTTAAATTTGTTTGGCAAAGAGTTCCCCAGCTGCAAGAGCGCCAACAGCGAAAGCGGCGGCCAAATGCAGTGGACGAGCCTTAAATTAAAAGGTGCGTCGTCCAGTGAGCTTTATTTGGCGTGTGGGAATTTGACTGCTTCGGCAACATGTACCCCTACCAATAACGGACAAGAAACGTATATAGAATCGTGTCCTTTGGGGCAGATAGGTTCGAAGAGGTATACATGGAACTATGCCACCTGTAAATATACGCTCACCAGCAATACTTGTAAGTCTACCAAGAAAACATGCTTAAGTAAGGTTATGTATTGTGGTGGACATGATATTTCTCGTGGAGCAATTAATGATGGGGAGAAATGCAATATATGGGATCGTCCTATGCAAGAGGGAACGGAAAATAAGTCGTGTTCCCGTTATAAATTAGGAACTGCTATAGGTTCTTTTACGGGATATGCGTTACCCCAAGAAGTTTACTCGCAGTATGGAATGATTTCTTTAACTGGTTGTACCCCTGGAACGGAGTGTAATACTTGTACTCCGGGTAAAAAGTATATAAAATCTTATCAAGGGCAGGGGACATGTTGTTATAATACCGAAACTGCCGCGTATGGCCCGGGCAGTGTGCGTACCTTGTATTTGGTGCCGTATGCCTTGTGTGGGGAAATGAACGATTGTTCGGAAGGAGCGGAAGTTTCTTGTACCTCGTGGAAGCAGACGTCGAATTCTGGTAAGCCTCTACCTTTCCTTCCTGCAGAGCCAGAATTGAAAATTTAGTAAACAGTTGTTATTGTATAATAAAACTCCCGGTTATAATGGCCGGGAGCTTTATTTTGAGCAGTATACCCAGATCTCCTGGGGGGCTTTTTCGGCCGTAAAAATACTCCCAGTCTTTTTTACCGGGAGTATTTTCATGTATCGAAATCGTTTTAATGCGCTTTTTTGAGCGTTAAAATACCGTCCTCAAAGAACCATTCTTCAATCAGTTCGCCCGTATCGCTGAATTTTTTTGTTACGCCGTTGGGCTTGCCGTCTTTGTGGGGGGAGATAAGCGCAATCGTTCCGTTGGGGTGGTAAACGATTTTATCACCCACGATTTTATCGTTTTTGTACGTGCATTCGGAGCGCAAATCCCCGTCTGGCGTGTACACTTTGCATACGCCGTTTAAATACCCTTTGTGAAATTCTGCCGTTTCCAGCAGTTTGCCGTCCGGGTAGTATTTTACTTGTTTTCCGTCTTGAACGTCATCCACATACGAAAATTCTTTATACAGCCGGCCCGTGGGCTGAAAAACGCGCGCTTTGCCCTGCAATAACCCGTTTACATAAAATTTTTCTATATTTATTTTTCCGTTATCAAAGTAGATTTTGCATACGCCGTTGCGCTGGCCATTTTTAAAATCACATTCGAAATACGTTTTGCCGTTTTCGAAAAATTCTTTTACGGTACCGTTGGGCATGGACCCGGAATGTTTTTCGATATCCAGGTTCTTGTCCAGTGTTTCGCTGTAGACCTCTTTGCCGTCAACATAATAAGTGCGTACAAAACCCACGTGAAGCGGGTCGTTCAAGCTGGTTGTTTTTCTGACGATTTCTGCCATACGTTAATTCTCCTTGGACAACTCTTGCGCCGCGATAAATCCGCCGGCCCAGGCAAAATGTAAATTAAATCCGCCGCTTTTCCCGTCCACGTCCAACAGTTCGCCCGTAATGTACAGGCCCGGACATTTGAGGGACTCAAATGTATTATAGTTTATTTCTTTCGTATTTACACCCCCTGTTGCGGCCATTGTTTCGTTCCAGGGGCGCAAGGCCGTTGCGGTCAGCGGCCAGGCGCACGGCGTTTGGAACAGCCTGGTTAAGGTGTTGGACGTTTGTTCTTTAACGGGCTGGTTTTTGCGAAGCCCGATAAAATCGATTAGCAAATTGGCGATGCTTTCATGTAAAATCCCCGCAAAAAAATCTTTCGGACGGCGGGCCCCAAATGCTTCGGCGCGTTCTTTTAAAAATGCGGGACCGTCCTTTAATTGGGGGAAAAAGTTGAGCATAAGCGGCACGTTTCCATTAGCAAGCGCGCGGGAAACCGTGGAGCTGACGTTTAAAACGGCGGGACCGTTTATCCCGTAATTCGTGAATAATACTTCGCCTTCGGCTTCGTCAGCCGTGTGGTTGTTTTGCAGTACGCTCAGCCGCACCTGGGCGCGCACGCCCGTCAGCCGGGCGCAGGCGGTTTCTTTCAAACACAGCGCACTTAACGCCGGGCGCGGCGTTTTGACGGTATGCCCCAGCATTTTGGCCAGTTCATACCCTTTTTGGGTTCCTCCCGCTTGCGGGTAGGCGCAGGAACCGCAGGCCAACACCAGTTTGCGGCTTTCGAAATGTTCGCCCGATTGGGTGATAACGGTAAAAATCTTTCCTTTTTTTACGCGGACGGCTTCCTGCCCAGTCAGCAGTTCGGCGCCCGCCTCGGCGGCGGCCAGTTTTAACGGTTCGGCCACGGCGGTGGATTTGCCCGTCGCCGGGAAAACGCGCCCCATGCCTTCTTCAACAAGCAAAATACCCAGGTCTTCAAAATAGCGTCGGCAAAATTTAAAGGGGAATTTTTCGAGCGTCGTGCGCACGAGTTCTTTATCTCCGTGGTAGTATTCGGGTGCCACTCGGGCGTTGGTTAAGTTGCAGCGGCCGTTACCGCTGACGAGTATTTTCCGCCCGGGCGCGGCTTCTTTTTCCAGCACGAGCGTTTTTTGCCCGCGCCGCGCACATTCCCGCGCGCACATGAGTCCGCTGGCGCCCGCACCGATAATAATTACGTCATAAATAAGGGAGTTCATTGTCTACAGTTTAGCATAAAAAGGGGGGAAAAAGCAGTTTTTTCCACTTGACACTTTTCCGTATAAGAATATACTATTAAAAGAGAAAGTTTCGGGAGGTTGTTATGAGAATAGTTCTGCTTGTATCCGTTTTATTTATTTCTTGCTCCGTATTTGCGCAAATGTACCGTTCCGGCGGTACTCGCAAGGCCAATTTCGGTACTCAGCAAACCGAACAAACCGGGGAAGAGGAAAAATCTTCCGTGCCCGGCGCCAAGTCCGGCGTGAAAACGCGTACTTTTACCAGCTACGGCGCACGCCAGCAGTGGAGCAAAGGCGTTCAAACGCAGACGGTACAAACCGCCACCGCCGGAACCGCCGCTCAGGCTCCGGCTGAAGCAACCGTTTTGCCCGGTGCGGAACAAAAATTAGGAACCTCCGCTAAAAAGGCTTCGCCCTCTCCGAAATCCGCGCCCGCAGGTTCCGCCGCACAACAACAGCCGGCGGCCCAAGCTCAAGCGGCTCAGCCCGCCGCTATGCCCGCCGAAGCCGCGGCCGCTATGCAACAGGTGCAAGGTTTGCAGGATATGTTAAAAGGTTTAGGCGGATCGGCCGGAACGGGCGGTGCCGCCGGGGCTCCTGCCGGAGCCGCCCCTGCGATGCCGGCAGGAATGAACATACCGGGTATGCCGGATATGTCCGCTTTAATGGGTGCCGCGGCCGCCGGCCAGCAGCCCGGTAAAAAATAAGAGGCTTTTTATATGAACGTGTATTCGCTGGGGCTATGCGGGGTGATGGTTTTTCTGACCGGGACGGTATCGGCTCATCCGCGCACGGAGGTGACGGTCAGCAAACCGGTTACTTCTGTTGTTGTTTCGCATCCCACTACGGCCGTGACTGTTACCAAGCCCAAAACCACTGTTCAAGTGCATAAACCCGTTACGTCTGTGCATGTGTCGCACCCTGTTACGTCGGCAGCTGTATCCAGGCCGAAGACGGATGTCCCCGTATTTCATCCCGTCACCAGCGTGCAGGTAACTCATCCGGGGGAAACGATGTCTGCGGGGTCCTCGTCCGCTTCGGGTGCTACGTCGTCTGCGGCAGGGGGGAAAAAGGCCTCTGCGGGCAACTCGGTGCCGTCTTCCTCTTCTTCTACATCGATGAGCGGGTACCAGGCGCCCAAAGCAAAAGATTTTAAAGCCGCCGCGTTAGGCGGAGGCTCTGCGGGGCTTGGTAATAAAATCGATGAAGCCGCCAAGGACGCGGCCGCCGCTTCGTTCCAAGCGCCCAAGGCGGAACAGGCTTCTTTAGAATCGGTCTTAAAAAGCGCTAACAGCATCAGCCACGCCAATATCACCAAAGCGGTTGAAAAGAAAGCAGGTAAATAGGCGGTTTGACTTCCTTTATTGCCCCGGGAGAGTATTTTCTTCCGGGGATTTTTTGCGCTTTTTGGGATTGCACAGATCCTGCGGGTGGCTATACGGGGGGCTCGCTTGTCCG
>CALYRQ010000088.1 GCA_945483375.1 uncultured Elusimicrobia bacterium | reverse complement strand
AGATCCCCCTTCACAAGATTTATCCCCATGTTATCAAAAAAAAAAAACGGGTCAAGGCCTTCCAAGCCGTGGTTATCTTGTCCCGCTCATTAGACGGATTTAAGCCACACTATTATGACATGTCCCAAACTTACGAACGCCGGGAAGTCGCAACAAAAAAACGGGCCAGCCGTTTATCGGTTGACCCGTTTTCCAAACAAAGTTTGCTCTTACCCTATCCGCACGCCCTGAACATTGGTTTCCGGCGTATGAGGGCCGCAAGACGGCGCCCCCTGCGGATGTTTGCGCGAATAAATTTTATTGACGATCACGGCAATCGCGCCGTCGCCTGTAACATTGCACGCCGTGCCGAACGAGTCCATCGCAATATACAGCGCAATCATCAGGCCGAGTTCGGCTTCGCCGAAACCAAGCATGCTTTGCAAAATGCCAAGCGCGGCCATAATCGCGCCGCCGGGGACGCCCGGGGCCGCCACCATGGTTACGCCCAGCATACAGATAAATCCGGCAAACTGCGCAAACGATACTTGCTGTCCGCCGATAAACAAAATGGCCAGCGCGCACGCCACAATTTTCATCGTACTGCCGGAAAGGTGAATGGTGGCGCACAAAGGGACCACAAATCCGGCCACTTCTTCGCGCACGCCGATTTTAACGGCCTGTTTCAGCGTAACGGGAATCGTCGCGGCGGAAGACTGCGTCCCGAGTGCGGTTACGTACGCCACCAACATGGTTTTAAGCATAAAAAACGGATTTTTCCGCCCGATAATGCCCGCCAATACAAACTGCAAAACAAGCATTACCGCCGTAATCGCAAAAATGAGCACGATGATTTTGGCAAATACGCCCAACACCGCGGCCACCTGTCCGCCAACGGTCATATTTAAAAAAATCCCAAAAATATAATAAGGGAGCAACGGAATAATCACGCGTACAATTACTTTATCAATAATATCGCGGAAATCCAGCATAATCCCTTTCAAACGGGTGCCGGGGATAACGGCCATACCAAGCCCCAGCGTAAACGCCAACACGAGCGCGCTCATCACGTCCATCACCGCCGGCATTGCAGCTTTAAAATAGGGTACGAGCACGACACCCGACGAAGAGGTGGCGATATGGGGCGAAGGGTCCGATGGAGACGGAGACGCCAGTGCGGCCCCGCGGAAGCTAAAAAAGCCCGACGCCAACGTAAACCCGTACGCCAAAGCCGCGGTAATAAACAGCAGCTTCCCGGCAGAACGACCTAGTTCCGCAATCCCCGGGGCCACCAGGCCCACAATCAGCAAGGGAATAATAAAACCCAAAAAATTCCCGAACAGGCCGTTAAACGTCAGCACGACGCGTACCAGCCATCCCGGGAAAAAGAGCCCGCAAACAATCCCTAATACAATCGCACAGATTACACCGGGTAAAAGGCCCCACTTTAACTTAATATGCAGCTTTCGTTTTCGTAATTTCATAGTATCCTTTAATGGGTAACCTATTTATTATACGAAATTCCTTCTCTCTATACAGCAAATGTTATATAATACCTTATCTTCCTCGGAGGAAACCCTTTATGCGCCAACTTGCCGCCGCCGTTTTGCTTTCCTGCTGTGCCGTCAGAGCCGCCGCACTCCACTTTACACCGCAAACGGCACTGGCCCAGGATAAAACGCTGCCCGCCGTGTTTACGGTAGATACCTATATAGCGGCCTTTTTGGAATCTTCCCCCGCTTAAAAGCGCAAAAAAACACGTTAAAAGCCGCCCAAAACACGTACAAAAACGCATTTACCAACGCATTTTTGCCGTCTTTTTCGTTCGGCGCGTCAGCCGATAAAACCTATAACCGCTACCGCCGGTTTTCGTCCTGGGACGATTTAAACCACGCCGATTCTTCCGCACGCGCCCAGGGCGGCTGGAACCTATTTAACTCCGGTAAGGACGCTTTGGCTTATAAATCCGCATCGCTGGATTGGCAAATTTCACAAATCGAATATGAAGAAAGCATCCAAAACTTCGTGCTGGAAGCCGTACAAACGTATTACAATTTGCTCCTGGGCGAAAAACTGCTTAAAGTGTACGAAGACGATTTACATGTGGCGCAAAAACAGTACGAGCAGGACAAAATCCTCTACGACAACAGCCTTAAAACCCGCTCGGACCTGCTCTCCAGCGAAACCAACTTCCCGCAGCAGTCAGCTGTCGCTCTTTTCCGCACAAAGCGATTACGAAAACGCACTCAAAAATTTTAACATCGCTCTCAACCTTCCCGTGGAACGTCCCGCCAAGCTGGACGAAACCATTTCGGAAGATTTACCGGCCCTGCCCGGACTGGACCAAGACCTTACAGCCGCCCTCGCCCACCGCTACGACGCGCGCACCCGCTGCCTGCGCCTGCGCCAAAGCGACGTCAGCCAAACGCTGGAAAATTTAAACACGCTTCCCTCCGTGTTTGTGGATTTGTTCGCATCCACCGGGCGCGGGTTCAACTCACACGAGTTGTGGGAATACAACGATGGCATTTCGGCCGGAATCAGCTTTGACATCGGTTTTTTCTATCTGGACAAATACCGCTCCCGCCAAAACATCCGCCTTTCCAACGATACGTTGGTGGAAGTAACAAAGGGCCTCTGCGAACACGACAAAGTGCTTACGGTACTTCCATACGGAGAATCATGGTAGTCAAGTGTAAGGACCTCGTTAAAATTTACCACGCGGCGGAAGATTTCCGCGCGCTGGACGGCGTATCGGTTCATGTTGCAAAAGGCGAATTTGTTTCCATCATGGGCCCCAGCGGCTGCGGCAAAAGCACGCTCTTAAACACGTTGGGCCTTTTGGACGAACCCGACCGGGGCGAATACTTTTTAAACGGTATTCCCACCGCTAAAATGACGGATAACCTCCGTTCCAAAACCCGGCGGGAAAACATCGGTTTTATTTTCCAGTCTTTCAATTTAATGCCCAAACTGTCCGTACTGGAAAACATCGCGCTCCCCATGCGCTATACCGATACGCCGCGCCAAGACATTTTGCCGCGCGCGGGAACTGGCCGCCCGCGTGGGGTTGGAAAGTAAAATAAATAATACGCCTTTACAGCTTTCCGGCGGACAGTGCCAGCGCATTGCGTGCGCCCGAGCGCTCGCCAATCGGCCCTCGCTTATTTTGGCCGATGAACCGACGGGCAATTTAGACTCCAAAGCCAGCCGCGACATTTTGGGTTTACTGCAGGAACTTAACCAAAACGGCATGACGATTATTATGGTAACGCACGACCCAAAAATTGCCGAAAGCACACACCGCATTATCCGCATGAAGGACGGTAAAATCGTATGAAACTGCCCGATTTAATCTCTACCGGCTGGACAGAAATCCGCAGCCATAAAATGCGCAGTTTTTTAAGTTTTTTCGCCATAGCCATCGGCATCGCGACGTTTTTCTACACCCTCAGCGTGCTTAGCCAGCGCTACCGCGATATCCACCGCTCCGCCGTCATTTCCGGCATTGGCCGAATCGACGTCACCACCGAACACCCGTTGGACATGACGCAATACAACACGCTTAAAGAAATGCTGCCGGAACATACATCGCTCTCGTTTGCCCCCCGAGCTTTTTATTACGAACAATTTACCTACAAAAATAAAAAAGTAGGCGGATTTTCGTACGGGGGAATCATGCCCACCTGGAAAGATTCTTCATTCGCTTACCGGCTGGAAGGGCGTTTTATCAACTGGCAGGACATCGCCAACAAAAACCGCGTGGCGGTTCTGACCGTTTTCCCGTACGAAAAGGAAAAAAGAGAACTCTATGAATATACATGGCACGAACCAAACGAAGAAGAACCCCTTAAACTGCGGGAATTTACTTCCCACTACAGCTTGCTGAATCAACAAATATATTTAAACAACGAAACCTACACCGTAGTCGGCCTGTTACATGTACCGGAACAAAAAAACGCCCCCCGGTTCCCGCAAGACCGGGAATGGTCGCCCCGCGTATATGTGCCATATACCACTTGGTACGACGTAAAACCAAGTTGGCAAGATAATTTTAACACCAATATCCGCATCATAACCGGAAACGAAAGCGCCACCCGGAGGGACATTCTGACCCAGTTTTTGGTGGAAGCCATGCTCCTGGGGCTGTGCGGCTCTTTGGCCGGCATGCTGCTGGGCTATTTGGCCGTACTGCACATGGCCGCCGATACAAGCCAGATGACGTTTTCGTGGTGGGTGGTGGCGCTGTCTATTCTCATAGCGCTTGTCACCAGCTTTTTATTCGCGCTGTACCCGGCCTGGCAGGCTTCCAAACTGCGGCCCGTGGACGCGCTTAAATACGAGTAAGCCCCCGGTTTGCTATAATACTCCTATGCAAGTAAAAATAAATATAGACGGCGGTTCGCGCGGCCATCCCGGCCCGGGTGCGTCCGCCTACGTAATTTGCGATTTAAACGGCAAAATCCTTTCGCAGGAAGGCCATTTTATGCCCCACTGCACCAACAACCAAGCCGAATATACGGCGCTGAAACTTGCGCTTATTAAATCAGCCGAACTGGGCGCCAAAGAACTGTTTATCCAGTCCGATTCGCTGCTGCTCGTCAAACAATATCTAGGCGAATATAAAATAAAAAACCCGGATTTGGCCTCCCGCATGCAAGTTATCCGCCGCCTGGCCGCGCCGTTTACCGTTCATATCGAACACGTTTTGCGCCACTTTAACAAAGCGCCGGACGCGCTGGCAAATAAGGCCATGGACGCCAAACAGTCCCTCGGATTCAACCCGATTAAACACCTGCCGGACGACGACGAAATCGCCGCGTCCGCGCAAAAGGACAACACCGTCAACGGCGTGGAAGTAACGCCCGTAAAACGCGAAACGGCCCCCGCAAAAAAAGCCGCTAAAAAAGGGCCGCAGCAGCCGGATTTGTTTGGCGGATTGTAATTTTGATACAATAAATTTGGACGGCCCAGATAACCGCTCC
>CALYRQ010000087.1 GCA_945483375.1 uncultured Elusimicrobia bacterium | reverse complement strand
TATTTGAGTTGTTGCATCTATATCATTCTTTATTTCCATAGTATGCTCAGATAAAGATATTTGAGAGTATTTTAAATTTAATATAGAGTTTAAAGATAATCCGGTTTCTAATATAAATCTGCATATACATATATCCCTATATCCATATATATATGGCGTCTGATGGCCGCCGTATTTACGTTAAATGTCCTTGCTCCGACGGATTTATTAGCTCAAACCCGCCCTGCCGCTCCTCGTGTGTCCCGTTTGAACCAGTCGGCTCCCATTCCGTCTAACGCAGAAATCCGCGCTCAGGTGGAAGAGAAATTCCAGGACAAGGTGTCAGCTGCCCAGAAAAAATACGAAGAAGCTAAAGGCGTGCATGAATTATACGACGCCATTAAAAATCTGCACGTTGTTATGAACACCCGTGCCGCCGAGAACGGACGCCGCCAGGCCGATGCCAACAGACAGCGTGAAATGGAACGAGCCGAGCGGGACCGCTATACTCAGCCGGCGGTTTCTACGTATGTGGCTCCAAAATATCTTCCTTCTCTCCCGGTCGCACCCGTTCCGAATTTTAACGAGTTTGTTTCCAAGCTGGATAGCGGGGAAATGGCTTTGTCCGATTTAATCCGGCATTTGGACCCGCTGGAAGGCGGCAACTTAATGCACACCGTGTTTGCCGCGGAAATTTTTGGTAACTCCGTAGATGCCATGGGGCAGAATGAAGAAGATAAAACGCAGGAAGTGTCAGACTTTTTGTTGGAAGTTCAGCTTCGCGCCATCTACCGTTTGCAGAAATTGAGTGATAACAAGGAAAAATCCTCCACATATTTGATGGCGTTGGGATCTTTGCGTTTGCTTTTGTTAAAAGTAAATGCCTTTTTTAAACGCGCCGGTATGCCCAACCCGCTTTTTGGAGGGCAAACTTCCGTTTCCGTTGCTAAGGGTTCTCCTAAGATGAAAAAAAAGCTGGATTGGGCCAGTGGCACCTTTGTTCGTGTCGGAAGCGGTGACTTTGCCAGGTGGGAGTCGCGCCCGGCGACAATTTATGAGTGTACGCTGCCGGAAGTGTGCGTGTCTAGCCAGCGGTTGTTTACGGAAGCCATGTACGGCAAAATGATGAATGACATCATGGCTGAAATCCGCGCTTATAAAGCACAGGATTTGAGCGAAACCGACGCGGACTATTCCAATCTGATTTTGAGTTTGGAATATGCCGTTGCGTACGCGATGGATTTTGACCCGTCCAAAGTGTCCGAGATGATTAAACTTTTTGACCAGGGGCCTAAAAAGACGGATTTTAAACAGCAGTACAGCGGCGTGTTAAACGCAATTTTTACGTCCGTTTTTGAAAATGTGAAATTTACGCCCGGTAACAATAAACATACACAGGCGATTGACATGTTTGTGGAATTTTCCACCCCGGACAAATACTCTATCCCTACCCGTATTTTTGCGCTGGAAATGGCGAGTTTGCTTTACCGGCCGTACAATGCGGAAACGTTAATGTCCAAAAATATTGGAAAAGAATCCAACGCGCCCTCTATTCTTTCGAAATTTTTTACGGTTAACACTTCTCCCGTTAATCCTGATTTGCGCTCGGTGTTTGCGGAACGCACGGCCGATATTTATTGCCCGCTTACGTATACCCATTATTTGGCGATGAAAGATTATGGTTTGGATTCCGATCAGATGCAAGCATTAGCCAACAAGCTGGCTTATATTTACGACGGTTTCTATGATATCAGCACGCCGACTATCAGTATGCCCGGCCACGATCCGCACCACTGGTCTTCCAAATGCCATATTGCCATGAAGAACCAGCCGAACGAGAAGAAACGTTACGATGAAACCATGTGGAGTATTACACTTTTTGTCGGCGAAGCAATCTTGTGGGTGTTCGGCGGAGAGATTATCGGCGTTGCCTGGCGCGTTACGCGCGGGGCGATGGTCGCGCTGCCTAAAGCCGTCCGCGCCGCCGCCGTTGCCAACAAAGGCCGCCGCGCGCTCAGCTTTGGTATTGAAATTAAAAAAGGCGTCCGCTATGCCAATTTGGCCTCCACTACCCGTCTGAACGGTATTACGGTAACCGCCACCCGCATGGAAGAAGTGCGTAAACCCGCCGCTGCCGCCTCCAGTGCGGCCGGTGCCGGATCTGCTTCTGCCGCGGCGCCTGCCAACGCGCTTCGTTTGGCTCCTCCGCCTGTTACGTCCGCGGCTCCAGCCGGAACGCCTTTATTGGGTGCCGCGTCCGAAACGGCCGCCGCCAATGCGGCTTCCAAGCAGGGTTGGTGGGCCAGAGCCCGCGCCTGGTGGAATAAAAAACCGTATACCGTGGTGGAAGAACCGGTTGTATCGCCTGTTACATCTATGCGGGATTTCCGCAACAGCCGCGGCTGGTGGCGCGGAAGCCGCGCTCCCGTGGAAGAATGGAACGTGCTGATTCAGGAGCCGGGTTTTGGTTTCCAGGCGGCTACGCTTTCCGGCCCGCGTGCGGCCCGGTTGAGCAACGGTATTCATAACTGGGACGACTGGCGTTATTTGATGCGCAATGCGCGCACGGCGGAAGGCGGTATGCTTCAGTTTACTACTCCGTTGAAACCGTGGCGTTCTCTGTGGCAGGGAATGTGGAAACCCATGTTTTTTGGCAGCCAGTCTTCCAGGGCCGGAGTTGTACAGCAGGAACAGCGCATTATGGGCGCTACCGGCCGGGCTTTTGCCAAAGACGCTGAAAAAGGCATCGGCGAAGGCGTGTTTGACTATTGGAAATATACCGAAAACGGCTGGGTCCGCATCAACCAAAAACAATTTGTGGAATTGGGCGACGGCCTGCAGACGGCCGCCAAAGAAGTGGTGCCCGATTATTACGCCTTATTAAACGTAAGCCGGGATGCTTCCGCGCGTGAACTTCGTGCCGCGCACAGAAAGATGGTGTTGGAATTACATCCGGACCATGGAGTCGACAATGATTTGATTTACAAAGTAAACGAAGCGTGGTCAATACTTAGTGATGCTACTAAAAAAGCCGCATATGACGCCCAACTGCTTGCCGCACCGAAAAATGTAACCGCGGTTGTGCTGCCGGAATCGCCGGAAGGCATGTCTTTGGCGATTACGCGCAACATGGGGCGCGATATTCCCGCCGGCTTTTCGCCGCTGACCGACTCTGCCCAGGGGTTGGGCTTTAACGCCACAAACTGGGGCGCGGTGGACGTGCAGTTAAGCAAACATTTGGCCACCACCGGGCAGACGAGCGTTTTGCAGCCTACCTTAGCTATGGCCGATCCGTTTATCGGCGGTACGGTGGCCAACACGGTTTTCTTCGGTTCGTGGGCGGGATTGGATCAAGTGGTGAATCCGTTTATGCAGAATTGGATTGCGTCCACTTCCACGGAAGAAATCGGTCAGATGCAACAAAAACACGGCGACGCTTACGACCCCGCTTTAATGGCTGAAGACCAGCAAATCGCGGACGAAACCCTGCGTGATTTGCAGGCCCAGGGCTATAATACGGCTTCTCCTTCCACCTATGAGGCGGTGACGGGAGCCCAGCGTCCTTCTGCTTTGGGCGCGTTGATTTCATTCCCGATGCTGGCCAGCTGGCAGGGCTTGTCCAAAAACAGCGTCGGCCGGGCTTTGGGAATCAAATCTCCGTTTGATTCGGAACAAACCCGCACGTTACTGCAAATCGGGGCGGACCGTATTCAAACCCAGCGCATGGTGCGTAAGTATCAAAACGCCAAAACGCAAAAAGATTTTGATACGTTCTATAACAGTGTTATGACCGCGTTGGAAAACTCGAAAACGAGCTATTTGCAGGCGGTTGTACAAATGAGCCAAATGCCGGGCGCGGGTAATTTGAGCGCCGAGCGGCAGGAAATCTTGTCGTATTTTGATTCCGTAAAACGTTCCGTTGAGCAAATTGCCAACGGTAACGGGAACGTGACCCAAAAATGCGAAAAAATTAACAGCCTGTGGGCCTCTGTAGAAGCAAAAGTACCGGAATTTGATGACAAACTCTTGCAAAAGAGCGTCGCGCCGGAAGGTGAAGAGGTTTTCTTCCGCGGTCTCATTGCCAGTTACGAAGAACAGCTCGAAGACAGCGTACGCAACCTGCAGGAACGGGGTTATGAAGCCGCCGCCGGAAAAGTGGAAAAAATCTTCCGGGACATGTTGGGGAAAGTGCGCAAAGCCCAAAAGAAGAAAGGCAATTTCTCCGCAAAATATCAAGTGGTGGCGGACGCAAGCCAGGAAATGAACCGCAAACTGGAGGAATTGTATCAGGGATTGTCGCAATCCGCTTCCTCCACGCCGGGCACGATGACGGTTGAACAACTGCGCGATGCGGCGTTCCTGTTCATTGACAATATGGAAACGCAGGCCCGTGCGCAGGGCCTTCAGACGGGAACGTTCTTCCAGGAGTGGCGTGCAAAAATTACCGCTTTTTGCAATGATTCCACGTATACGCCGGAAACGCTGCAGATGATGTTGCAGGTGGTACACCTTGAGCAGTTGGAAGCGTTGGATGCGTTGATTATGAAGGCGGCAAAGCCGCAGCCCTCCTCCGATGCGGCTCCCGCGGCGGAAACGGGTGCGTTATCTTCGGAAGAGTTGGATGAATTGCTGCCGGATGCAACGTCCGAAATCTTTACGGGCGCTTAATTCGGTTTGATTTAAAAAAGACCCCGGGTAATACATGCCCGGGGTCTTTTTGCATACCTTACAGGACACCCCGGGCAGGGGCCCGGAGAACTATAACACTCCTGGTGGGCATCGTTTGGAAATCTGTCGTCTAAAAAGGGGAGATTCCGTCACCCTGCGGGCCGCAGCACCTTGCAGACCGCACCCTGCGGGCCGCACCCTGCGGGCCGCCAAATTACGGGATAACTTCTTTTCTTCTCTGTCATTCCTAAAGGTTGTAATCGGGAATCTGTTGTGATAAATTCAAATGCTATGCGCCCCAAATATGCGGGGAGGACATTATC
>CALYRQ010000086.1 GCA_945483375.1 uncultured Elusimicrobia bacterium | reverse complement strand
CAAATAAATCGTCGCCCACCAGGTTGATTTTTTTGCCGAGCTTTTTGGTGATGTACTGCCAGCCCGTCCAATCGTCTTCCTGCAGCGGGTCTTCGATAGACACGATGGGATATTTGGCGCACCAGGCCGCGTAAATGGCGGCCATTTGTTCGGCGTCGTAATCTTTGCCTTCAAAGTGATAGGCGCCGTCCTTGAAGAACTCGCTGGCGGCGCAGTCCATCGCCAGAGAAATTTCCGGGTGTCCGGCTTTTTTGGCGGCGGCCAAAATGGTTTTGAGCACGTCCTCGTGCTTGGCGATTTTCGGCGCAAATCCGCCTTCGTCGCCCACGGCAATCACCATACCTTCGGCTTTTAACACGTTTCTTAAAGAATGGTACGTTTCGCTCGCTTCGCGCAAGGCTTCGGCAAACGTCTTGGGCGCGGTGGGCACGATCATAAATTCCTGTACGTCCAGGCCCGAATCGGCGTGTTTGCCGCCGTTGATGATGTTGAGCATCGGCGCGGGCAGGATATATTCTTCGTCTTTAAGTTCATAGACGTTGCGGATGTGTTGGTAAAGCGGAAGTTTGGCACTGTGGCACCCGGCGCGCAGTGTGGCCATCGAAACGGCCAGCGTGGCGTTGGCGCCCAGTTTGGATTTGTTTTCCGTCCCGTCCATGGCAATCATGCTTTCGTCCACGAGGCGGATATCAAACGGGTCCATTCCCGCGAGCTGTTGGGAAATGCGTTCCACATTTTCCACGGCTTTTAACACGCCTTTGCCGTTGTAGCGTTCCCCGCCGTCGCGCAGTTCCAGTGCTTCGTGCGAACCGGTGGAAGCTCCGCTCGGCACCGCGGCGGTGCCGGTGTTTCCGTCATCTAACAGTACGTCGGCGGCGACGGTAGGATACCCGCGGGAATCCAAAATTTCCCGTGCCGTAATTTTTTTAATGCGAACCATAATACAACCCCCTTTGGCCGCCTGACGCGGCCGTTAAATAATGCTTTCGATTATCTTTTTGCCTTCTTTGATGAGCGCGGCGGGCAGTTTTTCGTCCATCGCCTCCGCGTACATACGAATCAACCGTTCGGTGCCGGACGGACGAATCGCCAGCCAGCTGCCGCCTTTTAAGATAAACTTAAATCCGTCGGTGGAGTCGATTCTCCACACGGAGGTCTTGTTAATGGAAAGCGGCGGGCGAATGTCGAGCCGTTCCATAATGCGGTTGATTTCCGTTTCCGTTTTGGGCATGCTGACTTTTTGGTCAAACAGCTGTTTGTATTTTTTATAGAAATCTTTTTTAATCTGTTTGAGCGTTTTGCCTTCCGTCGCCAACATATCGACGACGAGTAAACACGCCAGCAGGCCGTCCTTGTCCGGGATATGGTTGGCTACCGCGAGGCCGCCCGATTCTTCCATGCCCATAATGTATTGGCCCGTAATCATGAGTTCCGTGATGTATTTAAAACCCACGGGCGTTTCGCGCAGCATAAGTCCGTTTGCTTTGGCCACCTGGTCGATGAGGTTGGAAGTGATGACGCTTCTGCAAACGCGGCCTTTGATTTTTTTGTTGCGCACCAAATGGTCCAAAATCATGGGCGCGATTTCGTTGGGGGACACCCAGTTGCCTTCGGCGTCGATAATACCGAATTTGTCGCAGTCCGGGTTACAGGCGATGCCCAGGTGCATTTTTTTGGACGTAACCAGTTTTTTCAGTTCCGCCAAACTCACCGGGCCCGCGTTGGGCACCACGCCGCCGAAAAGTACGTCGTCACCTTCGTGGATTCCTTCCACGGTAACGCCGAATTTTTCCAGGAAATCCCTAAAATAGTTTTTGGCCGTGCCGAACAGCGGGTCCACGGCGATTTTGAGTTTCGATTTCTTGAGCGCTTTTACGTTAATCATCTGCTCCAACCGCGCCATATACCCTTTGCGCAAATCTTTGGTGAGGGTGACGGCGGCGTTTAGGTAGCCGAACTCCGTAGAAGACGCTTTTAAAATTTGGGCGGAGGGGGAGGGGATACGTTTTTCGATATCCTCCATAATTTCGTTGTTGGCGATACCGCCGTAGTACGAAATCCATTTTACGCCGTTAACGTAGTATTCGGCTTCACTGCCGGTTACCACCACCGCGCCGACGGCGCATTCGTTTAAAACGGCCCATTCGGCCACCGGGGTGGGCAGCGGAAATTCGGCCATGCGGACGGTTACGCCGCTTTGCACAAGGGCGTTGGCGGCTACATACGCAAGCTGTTTGGAGGGGAAACGCGTATCAAACCCCACGAATACGAGGGGTTTTTTCGGTTTTTTGCCCTGCTCGGCACAATGTTTGCGGTACCCGGTACCTTCAAATCCATAGAAAGGATGTTCCAACACGTGTTCGGAAATCCCGTAAGCGAGGCGCTGTACGGACTGGGCGGTCAGCCCGTCCGCGGTAACGGCACGAAAGCCGGCGGTGCTAAATTTAATATCTTCACTCATCGTGCCAGTATTATACTAAAAAAGAGCGATTTTTTCACCCCCGCAATAAGGGTTATTTAAAATAAGTGCGCGCGCGGGCGCGTACGGTAGGATTAAAAGTCATAAAATGATAGAATAAATACAAGACCCATTATAAGGATGAACGCATGAATTTTGAATATGTAAAACAATACATTAAAGACGCGGGCCTGCCCAATTTCCGTATCGCGCAGGTGCAGGACGCGGTTTTTAAACGCGGCATTTCGTCGTGGGAAGAAGCGTCTTCCCTTCCTGCGGGTTTGCGCGCCAAGCTGGCCGAAGAACGGCCGATTTTGTCTTTTAAAGTAAGCAAAATCATCTGCTCGCAGGAAGACAAAGTGGCCAAGGCGCTTTTAACGCTTAAAGACGGGCTTCAAATTGAAACCGTTTTGTTAAAACCGCAGGATACGTGGAGCGTCTGCGTGTCGAGCCAGGTGGGGTGCCCGTTGCGCTGCGCGTTTTGCAGTACGGGTAAAATGGGTTTTAAACGCGATTTGACGCAGGAGGAAATCACCGACCAGGTACTGATGTGGTACCAGTACGTGCGCAAAGAAAAACTGGGCGAACGCATTTCCAGCGTGGTATTTATGGGAATGGGGGAACCGCTGCTCAATTATTTAAACGTGGTGAAAGCAGCGCGGGATTTGTCCCGCCCGGACCAACTGAACATCGGTGCGCGGCATATTTCCGTTTCTACCTCGGGTATTGCAGACAAACTGCATAAACTGGCCGTGGATTTGCCGCAGGCCAACCTGGCCGTTTCTTTGCACAATGCCGACAATGACGAACGCAGTAAAATTATGCCCGTCAACCGCCGCTACGATTTGGACGACCTCAAAAAAGCGTTGGAAGAATACATCGCCATGACGGGCCGCCAGGTGTTTTTGGAATACTCGGTGATTGAAAACGTAAACAGCCGTCCGGAACATATCCGCAAGCTGGCCGACTGGATTTACTCGGTGAAAGACAATTACTTGCTGCACGTTAATTTAATCGCGTGCAACCTGGGCCGCGGCGAAAAAACAAGCGACCGCGTCGTGAAAGATTTTGCCGCCGGGCTCAAAGGAATGGGTATCGGCGTAACGATTCGCAAAAGTATGGGGAACGACATTCTGGCCGCGTGCGGCCAGCTGGCTTCCCAAAAAAGATAGGAGGGGACATGAAAAAATTATGGATTTTAACCGCGTGCTGTGCGCTTTTTTCGGCGTGCGCGACGCTGGACCAAACCAACGTGGACTGGATCCCGATAGGGCCCGATTTTCCGGCCACCAAAGCTAAAGACGTGGAAATTATTTCCGGCCGGGAAGACGTTACCCGCCCGTACGGCAACCTGGGGCTCTTACGCATTAAAAATTTAAAACCGGACCGCGACACCTTGCTGATGGGCATTGAAAAAGGCCGCAAAATCGCCGCGTCCAAAGGGGCGGACGCCATTCAAATCGGTCAGTACAACAGCGCCGAAGACGGCGCGACCGACCCGCGCGTGACGCTTATCATCTACGCCATCAAATACGTGGACAAATTAAGCGAAGCCGATGAAAAAGCCATCGAAGATTTTAAAGTGTTGGGAATTTTAAATGAACGTACTAATCGCTAGAGGAAAAGAAGAGTGTCCGTCGTGGACGGACGTGGCCGTAATCATCGACGTACTGCGCGGCGCCACCACCGCGTGCGCGCTTTTGAAACGCGGTAAGCGGGACGTGCTTCTGTTTAACGATGTGCAAAAAGCGGACGCTTTTTTGGCGCACCATGCCGATTTTGAAGCGTTTTCCGACGAACCTCTTACTGCCTCCCATGCGGACAATTCGCCTTATTTGGCATCCAAATCCGTCGCCCGCCAGCCGGGGCTTTTGTTGGCTTCTTCCGGCTGTAAAGCATCGTGGGACGTCCGCCGTGCCGGTGTGGTATTGTTAGGAGGTTTCTGCAATTTTTACGCGCTGGCCGAAACGCTTACTTCCCAGCCCAAAGACGTGCTGTTAATTCCCGCGGCGATGTTCGGGCCGGGAAACGAAGAAGAAGATTTGCTCTGCGCCGAAGCCCTCAAAGATTTTATCCAGGGCGTCGGTATGCCGGAATGCGCCTTGGGTGATTTTGGCAACACGATGCGTATGGTGGAATTTCATAAGAATGGCCCGAAAACGGCCGAAAAAGATTCCCGGTTGGCGTTTAAGATAAATGGTTTGCCCGTGGTGCCGCAGGTTACGTTTGCCGAAGACGGCGCATATGCCGTCTGTCATCCGTACGGTTCGCCCGCGCATTGGCTGGAAGTAGCAAAACCCGCTGTGGCGCCAGCGCCCGCGGCGGAGCCGGCTGAAGACCCGGCGCAGCCTGCCGCCGTGCAGGAAGAAACTCCCGCGCAGGAACCTGCTCAGGCGAAAGAAGCGGCGGTGAAAACTTCTTCGCTTAAAAGTTTGTTCGGCGGGCTGGCAAACTCCGTCAAAGAAGAAGCACTCTCTTTAAAAGAGAAAGCCGCCGAAGCGGCGGCCGACCCGAAAGCGGCGGAAGCCAAATCCAAATTAAAAGGCTTTTTCTCCGATATTGTGCCCTTCATTTTCCCATAGATTCACACTCAGCACAAACGCCCAAGCATGTTCCAGAT
>CALYRQ010000085.1 GCA_945483375.1 uncultured Elusimicrobia bacterium | reverse complement strand
ATATTTGTTATTATATATCCCGTTGTTTTACAAGCGTTATAAAAATTTGTATAATATTTAAGAAAGATAAGAAGTATTCTCCTTATCTGAATTTTAAAAAAGGAGAACAAGATGTCCAAAGTATTGGAAAAAGTCGCCGAAGTGCTCATCCAGCTGGGTGAAAACGTAAGCGGCGCAAACTACATGCTCGGCAAATAAGCCGAAAAACAGACGGTTTGAAGCCGGGACAGACTAACCCCGGCGGACAGGGGAAAAATTCCCCCTGTCTAAAACGGCTGAAATAAGAATCCGTAAAGCAACAGCTTTATGGTTTTTTTATTTTATATCCCTTTGAAAGGCAAAAAAATCCGCCCCCGAAGAGGCGGATCCAATCAGATTATTATTTATAACAATAATTACTGACGTTGCAATTTGCATACCCCATCGAAATGCACAAATCTTTTCCGCCGGGCAACGTCTTGGCAATGCACGCATCACTGGTACGCTGATAGGAACCAAACGACTCCGGAAAAACGCGAATGGTGTAGTCGCCTGTTTTAGAACCTTTCATGCGGACGGCGTCCACATATCCGTTTTGAATGGTAATCTCAAAGTATTTGGTTTTGGTGCAATAGCTCGAAGCGGATGTACAAGCGCGTTGGTTGGCAAGGGACATGTCCAGCTGGGCCATGGTTGGCCGCTTTACGCACGAACCTTCATTACAGGTTTCCGCATAGTAGCGTTCCACCGCGCCCAATACCGTATTGGCGGCCACCAATCCTTCCGAAAAATGGCTGCGCTCAATCGCTTTTTTAAACGAACCGGAGGCTACCGCCGCCAAAATCCCCACAATAATCACTACCGCCATCAGTTCGGTAAGGGTAAACCCGGCTTTCAGCCGGCGCAAAGTTGTATTCATATAAAAAGAACCTCTCTAAAAGATGATATATTTATTATAGCGTTTTTTACGGGCGTTTCAAGCCGTTTTATGTTGAAAAAAACATCCAAAACCGATATACTGATTAAATAAGGAGATAAACATGAAAAAAAACAATTTTGGTTTTACGCTTATTGAACTCTTGGCCGTCGTACTGATGATCGGTATTTTAACGTCCGTCGCCCTGCCGCAATACCGCCGCTCCGTACAGCGTGCGGAAGCCATGGAAGCGCTGGTAAACTTAAAAACCATTTTCGATTCGGCCAAACGCTACCGCGCCGCCAATTCCGAAACCCCGGGCAGTTTAAAAGGGTTGGACGTACAGTTTTTTGACGCGGACCCCAATTCTTCCGATCCCATTATTGGTAATTTCAGATATGCTATAAAACCCACTCATATCGGCGCCTGCCGGGTAGACGGAAAAGCACACTCCACCTATACCGATACATATTGTCTGGTTATGATGTACAAAGAAACTATTAACGGAACAACCTATCGGGATTTATTGAAATGCAACACCGGTTCGGAAAAATGGCAATACGTCTGCGAATCGCTGGCGCAATCCTGTACCAACGGCAATACCGCCAAAAGCGGAACCACATACTACATCAGCGATAAAGTAGTGTGCGACTAATGTAACTTTTTATCCAATGCAAAACGCCCCGGAATAAACCGGGGCGTTTTTTAGTTTTCCAAATTTTAACGGCGTTTGCGCTTTTTATAAAACTTGCCGAAACCGGGCTTGGCGCGTTTTTTAGCCGCCTCGGGCCTGGGTTGTTCCAACCGTTTCAGCGCCTTTTTGCTGGCCCCCACTCTTACGGTACGGAACGGATTTTTGTCAGCGGTTTCCTCCGGCGTTTCCAGTACGCGCGCGGCGGCGGACGCTTTACGCGAGGTGTTCACTTTTTTGGGGGCGCGTTTCTCGGCGGTGTCGCATGCGGACTTTGCCTCCCGTTTGTCGGCGTTTTGCACCGCATTTTCTCCGTGTTTTTCGGCGGATTTCTCCGCCGTATTTTCCCCGTGTTTAGCAGATTTTGCAAGAGGCAAGCGCAGGTCTTCCCTCTGTGGCAAATACACTTTCCCTTCCGCCAAAAGTTCTTTAGCGATTTGCGTCGCCTTGGACGGGCGGACTTCCCGTTTTGCGCGTTCTTTCTTGCGGGATTTAGCGTGCGCCGAGCCTTCTTCCTGCGCCACAAATTTAGGCTCCGGCAAAGGCTCAATCGTCTTTTGTACCGTTTTGACGGGCGCGGTAAATTTGGCGGCTTTACAGATGTCTTTCCATTTTTGTCCGTCGTCTGAAATCAGCGAAATGGCACTCCCCACCGCGCCCGCGCGGCCCGTGCGGCCGATACGGTGGATATAATCTTCGGGGCATTGGGGCAAATCGTAATTAATCACGTGCGCGATGTGCGGCACGTCAATTCCGCGCGCGGCGACGTCCGTCGCCACCAAAATACGCACCGTCTGGTTTTTAAAAAATTCCAACACCTGCCGGCGGCGGTTTTGGCGCAAATCCCCGTGCAAAGCGTTTGCTTTTTGTCCGTATAATTTTAACTGCTTGGCCAGCCGCTCCGCGCCGTGCTTGGTACGCGTAAAAATAAGGATACTGCCTTGGCGGGTATTTAACTCGTGCAACAACTGCGGCAACTTTTCCCGCACGTCCACGTATACGATTTCCTGTAAAACAAGATCCGCCGGAGAAACCACCGAACCGATTTGTACGCGGACGGGGTCTTTTAAAAATTCGTTTGCCAACGCGGTAATCTCGTTGGGAAGCGTGGCAGAAAACAACAGCGTTTGACGCGGCGGCAATACGGCGGCAATTTTACGCATATCCGATATAAAACCCATATCCAGCATACGGTCCGTTTCGTCCAGCACCAAGTAATGCGTATTTTTTAAATCGATACTTTTACGGCCCATATGGTCAATCACGCGGCCCGGCGTGGCGATAATCACGCGCGGGTGTTTGCGCAAAGCGGCAAACTGTTTATGAATGTTATCCCCCCCGATAATAAGCGCGGCGGTTAACGGGTGTTCTTCGTCCGTCAGTTTTTCAAGTTCTTCATAAGTTTGCTGAGCAAGCTCCCGCGTGGGCGATAAAATAAGCGCGTTTTCCGACGGATTTTCCGTTAGCCGCGCGACAAGCGGTAGCAAAAAAGCAAGCGTCTTGCCCGTACCCGTTTGAGCGGTTGCGAGTACGTCGCGCCCTTGTAAAGCGGGCGGAACGGCGCGCGTTTGAACGGGAGTCGGCTCCGTAATACCTTGGCGGGTTAAAGCGGTTTGCAAAAATTCGGGAAGCAGGGTAAATACGTTCATGATTATTCCTCCGCCAGCGCGGCTTCGCACTCTTCGTTTAGGCGCAGCCATTCTTCTTCCGCGTCTTTTAACTGGCCGTTTAAGAGTGCAAGTTCAATACTGGCGTCCGCCGTGTACTGTGCGACTAATTGTTCCTCCAGCGCGGCTTTGCGGGCGGATAATTTTTCGATTTTTACGTCCAGCGCGCGGATTTCTTTTTTTAACGGAGCCACGCGCGCGCGCCGTTCGGCGGCCGCTTTGCGCTGGGCTTCTTTAGAGGTCATTTTGTCGCTCGCGAGGTCGTTACGGTCGTTATTTTTAAGAAGCTGGGCTTTGTAATCTTCCAAATCGCCCGTGAAAGTTTGGCACGTCCCGCGGCGGACAATCCACAGAGTGTCGCACGTCAGTTCAATTACATGCAAATCGTGCGTAATCAGTACCACCGCGCCTTCGTAATTGTTTAACGCTGCCAAGAGCGCTTGGCGGGATTGGATGTCCAAATGGTTGGTGGGTTCGTCCAAAATCAGCAGGTGCGGCGCGTCCTTGGTGATAAGTGCTAAAAGCAAGCGGGATTTTTCGCCCCCCGAAAGTTTGCCGATTTCCGTATCCGACTTGGCCTTATTTAAACCAAATGCACCCAGTTGTGCGCGGACCTCGGTTTCTTTGGCAAGCGGCATAACGGAGGAAAGCTGTTCGTACGGTGTTTTTTCCACATCCAATTCTTCCGTTTGGTGCTGGGAGAAATAGGCGATTTTCATTTTTTTGGCGACCGTCATTTTCCCGCTCATTAAAAGCAAACGGTGCGATAAAATTTTGGCGAGCGTAGACTTCCCGTTCCCGTTTGCGCCGAGAAGCGCGATACGGTCCCCCGGCTCGATACGCAAATTAACGTGCGACAGGACGGGTTTATCGTCATATCCGGCCACGCCGTCCTCAATCGTAATGAGCGAATTTTGAAGCGGCTCCGGCGACGGAAATTGAAAATGCGTTTCCGGATCTTTCGGAATTTGCGGCGCGTCGCCCAGTTTTTCAATCATTTTAATGCGGCTCTGCGCCTGCTTGGCCTTGGTGGCTTTATAGCGGAAACGGTCCACAAACGACTGTAAATGCGCCACAACGCGTTCGTGCTTGGCCGCGGCTAGACGCGCGCCTTCGATGGCGGCGGCGCGGGTACGTTCGTACGTATCGTAATTGCCGTTATAGAGTTTTAACTGGCCTTCTTCCACGTGAATGATTTTATCGCACAGGCGGTTTAAAATGTGACGGTCGTGGCTGATGATAAAAACGGTTTTATCGAGCCGGACAAGATAGTTTTCCAGCCACATGGCGGTTTCCAAATCGAGGTGGTTGGTGGGTTCGTCCAAAAGCAGACAGTTGGACGGCGCATATAAAGCCGCCCCCAAATTGGCGCGCACCTGCCAGCCGCCGGAAAATTCTTTTAAAGGGCGTTTGAAATCTTGGTTTAGAAACCCCAGACCGCTTAAAATCGCGCTCGCGCGCGCTTCGGCGCTGTGTGCGCCCAAAAATTCGAGTTTATCAAACACTTCGGCCATACGCTCGCCGGAGATATTGGGGTTTTCAAGTTCTTTGTTTAGCGCGGTTAATTCTTTATCAGCCGCCAAGACGTATTCTAAGAGCGGCACGGACGGATCTGCAATTTCCTGCGCCACAGACGCAATTTTGGTGCCGCGCGAAACGTCAATCTTTCCTCCGTCGGGCGAAAACTTGCCCTCGATAAGTTTAAAAAGCGTACTTTTTCCGCACCCGTTGGGGCCGACAAGGCCAACTTTTTGGCCGTCTTGAATCATTACGGAAGTATCTTCAAAGAGGGTGCGTAAGCCGAAATGGAAGGAAAGGTTTTTAATGTCTATCATAAGATATTATATTTTACCAAATACCTTCACAAATTCTACAAAATTTGGATGAGCACAAGCCTCTCCCCAGGCACTTAA
>CALYRQ010000084.1 GCA_945483375.1 uncultured Elusimicrobia bacterium | reverse complement strand
CCCAAAGCGCACGGTTTTTATATCGAAGCGGAACTGACGGGTGTAAACGGGCACACCGCCAAATGTATTATCGCGGGCGGGCATACATCCGTTATTCACCTGTCTAAGGACGGTGTCATCAAAGAAGAAAACACCGCCGGGCAAACCACCCGCCGCGCGCCGGAATTTAAAAAAGCGTTAAAACAGGCCTCCCTGCAGGACCTGCTGGACGCGGCCGACCACGCGGACGAAGAAGATTTGGCCTACATCAAAAAAGGCGTAGACATGAACTTAAAAGCCGCCGAACTCGGCCAGGCGCTCCAAAAGGTGGGTTTTTATATAAAAGAACTCGTCCGCAAGAAACTGTTACAAATGGATTTGATTTCTTCCACCAAAATTCTGACCGCCTGCGCCGCCGACGCGCGCATGGACGGCCAGGCCGTGCCCGTTATGGCGAGCGGGGAATCAGGCAACCAGGGCGTCGTAACTATTTTAGTGCCGTGGAAAGTGGGCAAAGAAATGGACGTGGACGAAAAAACGATTTTAAAAAGCATCGCGCTTTCGCACCTGTTAAACGGATACGTGAAAGTATTTACCGGGGAACTGGCGCCCATTTGCGGCTGCGCGATTGCGGCGGGCGTAGGAGCGACGGCCGCCATCGTCTACCAACAGCGCGGCAACTGCGCCAAAGCCGTTACGCTGGCGATTAACAACATTATAAGCGATATCGGCGGCATGCTTTGCGACGGAGCCAAAAGCGGATGCGCGTTAAAAGTGGTCAGCTCCACCGACGCGGCCATCCGCGCCGCGTACATGGCCGTGCACGATTACGGCATTACCGAAGTGGAAGGGTTCGTGGGCCGCACGGCGGAGGAAACGATACAAAATTTGGGAAACATTTCCAGCGTCGGCATGCGCCGCGTGGACCCGATGATTGTAAACATCATGCAGGAAAAATGCAACCAGTAAGTGGTAAACCGCGTTATTTTTTAATCCGTTCCAATCTGTTTTGGAACGGATTTTTTATGCGCCGGAATTCCAACCTACTCCCGTGCGAACGTGTAAGCAAACACTTTCTTCGCGCCCGCCACTTTAAGCGCAACGGCACAGCCCTCCAGCGTCGCCCCGGTGGTGGCTACGTCGTCCACTAACAAAATCACTTTGCCTTTGACGGCGGCCGAATTTTTACACGCAAACGCGCCCGTCATATTGGCGAGTCTGCCACGGCGGCCCAGCGTAGTTTGGCTGACGGTATCACGCGTGCGCGTAAGAGAAACGTCATCGTACGCAAGCCCCGTCCCCGCCGCCAACCAACGCGCCAAAAGCGCGCTTTGGTTATACCCGCGTTTACGGCGCCGTTTGGGAAACAGCGGCACCGGCATGACGATTTCCGCCGCCGCCAGTTCCGGGTACGTACAAAACCGCACGGCCATTAAATTCCCCATTTCGCGCGCCAGATAATCGGCCCCGCCGTATTTAAGCGCATGCACAAGCCCGCGCGAAGACGCGTTAAACATAAACGCGGAACGAATCACGGAACATTTATACGCTTTTGCTTTGCTTCCGCGGCAGTTGTAACAATGTGCGCCGCCCGATTTTAACACCACGCCGCAGCGGCGGCAGACAAGCGGCCCGGGGCGTTTAAGCCCTTTTTCGCACTGCGCGCACAACGAACCGGCGGCGTGCCACGGCAAGTCGCACCCGCAGGAAAAACACGTACGCGGGAACCAAAAATGCAAAAAACGTTTGGCCAGATTTTTAAGCGCGGCAACGGGCACAGGCCCTCCTAGAATTGGACGGTAATATTAGCCGCCAGGTTATAGGCGGTGTAATCTTCGGTGGCGACGTAGGCGTGGTCCAAAATCGTCAGCCCGCCCGAAACGGTAAAACGCAAGTTTTGGGAAAACTCGTAATCCAGCGAAGAGCTGATATCGTACATCTTATAGTTTTCTTTCACTTCCACCGGGGAACGTTTGTCTTTATAGCTTAAATTGGTATTCCAAATCACGCGGTTGGCCGTGTTGTACACTTTGTTGATAAACGGCAATTTAATACCGTGCGGAAGATTAAAGTCCCACCGCAGGTTGAGGCTCGGCACCATTTCGGTGGAGCTTTCGCTGATTTTCCCGTTCACCAGCCGCCGCTCATGCGAATTGTGGGTAATTTTGGGCGTCACGCGCATGGAACCGGTATAGAAAGAAGTCTGCGCGGAAAAATCGTCGTCGCGCACGGATTCCAGGCTGGTATGGGCGCGAAGGTCGGTTTTGTCGGAATCTTTGCGGGTATAGTTGAGGACGGTGTCGAAATAGTTAAAGAGCATAAAGCGCAAGTCGCCGCCGTATTGGGTGGAGTATTGCTCGTCCGAGCTTTTGTTCGTCTGCTCCACCTGGGAATAGCGCAGTTTTAAGTTGGACGCGCTGACCCACCGTTCGCCGTAAAAGAATTTTTCCAAATCGGAAATGGAAAACGTCAAATCCGGCAGCGTCATGCTGGTGGAATCGTACTCGGTGCCAGTTTGCTCGTTGGTTTGGAGCGTTTTGGAAAAGTTGTTGATGACAGACACCGTTTTAAGCGGAGCCGCCGCGCCGTTTAGCGCGTAGCGCGAAAGCGGGTTCCAGCGCTGGGTGGTGGAGAATGTATCGCGCAAAATTAAACTTTTGCGGTAGCCGTAATCGCCCACATCTTTTAAAGAACGGCGGACCCACAGTTCTTTGCGGGAATCAAAACCGCTGTCCACGTCCGCCCAGGAGTCCGCGTCCTGGATGCGGTAACTGGAGGACACCACCAGCGTATTAAGCAGTTTGCTTTTGGGGAACAGTTCGTTACCGTTCAGCGTCAGCGTTACGCCGCCGTCGGCGTTACGGTTGACGGTTTTTACGTCGCCCACGCCTACGTTTACGCGCTCGCCGGAAGCCGTAATCGTTTTGGCGGTGAGGTTATTATTTTCCACCGTACTGATGTTATAACTGACGGAAGGCGCCAGCCATTTGTTTATTTTCCACGTGCTGTTAAAACCCGTGTTTTGGGACATGGCCTTGGGATAATGCAGCGAATCCGCAGACGCGGTTTGATAGTGGGTGCGGTCTTCTTTACTTTTGCTTAAACTGTAATTGGGCGTAAAGCTGAAATTATTGTTCGGTTGGTACGTTAATTTAACGTTCATTTTTTGGGTGTTTTCGTCCGTATTGTAGTAGTTTTCGGACTCCAGGTGCCGCGTGCGGTCGTAATCGACGGACGAATCGGTAATATGGTATCCGGCGGAAATGTTTTTAAACGAACCGGCGGTATGCGTTAAGGTGGCGCCGTAGGTGCGGGCGTCGTCCTTGCGTTTCATAACGTCGTAATCCACCTGATCCAGGGTGTATTCCAGGCCGATTTTGGGCAGATTTTCTTTAATAAAATCCCCGCGCACCACGGCGGTTTGCCGCTGGACTTTGCCTTTATCAAGCAGGCTGACGGTGTTGTAATCCGTACTGTCCGTCACCAACGGGGTAACGACGGTACTGCGCGTTAAATTGGCCTGCATGGGGAACTCTTTAATGCGGTCCACTTTCAAAAAGTATTCTTCTTCCGTCACTTCCTGGTTTTTGGCTACGGTAAGGGGCGTTTCGAAATTGCTGTCCTGGTACTTATATTTCGCGCCCGCGCTGCCCCAGCCGTCCAGTTTCACCACCACGTCGCCTTTGTACGCTTCGCCTTCCAGCGTAATGGCTTCGGCCAGGTGAATCACGTTCAACCACACTTCGCCCTCGCTGCCGGTACCTCCCACCGGCTTTTGCACGCCGGCTAAAATCAAACTGACCTCGCGGAAATTTAAAATACCCGCCGGCGCGCGGCGGCTGACCACGCGCACGTTATACGATTCGTCGGACTTGTTTTCGAGCGTATCGGCAATGCCGTCCCCGTCCGAGTCCACCATTTGCAGGGAAATCAGCCGCCAGCCGTCAAAATCTGCCGGAACGATTACTTTATCAAAATTCGTTTCCGTACCCACTTTTAAAAAGAATTCCGTCCCCGCGTTGGCCGCGGTGCTATGCAGCAGGAAGCGGAGTTCGCGGTGCTGGGAAAAATCCATACTTCTAAAGTTGCGGTTGGCGTACAATTCGCCCGCGGGAGCGGCGTCCGGCTGGGAATCGTCCACTTCGGGCTGGTTGGTGGTGTTGAATTTTAAGTTTAAAGACTGGTCCAGCGCATTGGCGGAATCGTTTGTTTCTCTGAAATTTTCCACCGAACCGTACAGATAATTAAATACGCGCAGGCCGTCGCCGGAGCGGTCGGAGAAGATAGGTTCGTAATTGGAGTTATCCACGTTGTTAATGCCGGCCACGGCAAATTCGTCCGGGTCCACGCCGTCTTGCACGTTCCACGCGGTGCCGGACAAAGACACGTTGGCAATTTTAATCTGCCCGCGCATCTTTTGGCCTTTTTTAAGCGTAATACGCAAATGGCGCACCGCCGTCCACTGGGATTTATCCTGAATCAGCAGCGGGGCGGTATACGTTCTCCAGGAGGTATTGTCCGCCGTATACCCGTTGGCCGAGGTAAGGCCGTCAATGTCGCGCAGCAAGGGGTCGGCAAACCCGAAGTTACCTTCGCGCGGGATATCCTCCGCGTCGTACTTGCCGTTGCCGTTCAAATCCTGCGTATCGATGCGTCCGTTCGGCTGGGTCTCGGGGTTATATACGTTATTCACAAACGGGTTATAGCGTTCTTCCGTGCCGTCCGGGTTGGTGAACAGCCAGCCGATGTCTTCGTTCGGGGCCAGGCTGTTGCGGCAGTCAACGTCTTCCGTTTTCGGCACGCCCGTGCCGCACTGGGTATCCATACCTAAAGAACTGTCGGAATATTCCGAAATGTTACCGAACGTAAAGTTGACCTGCGGGCCTCCTTCTTCTCCGAGCATGGTCAGTTCAAAAGAAGTCTTGTCCGACAGGTCGATACCGCTTTCGCTTAACGGGTAGACGATGGAAACTTCGTCGCGGCCGTCGAAATTAACGCCTTGGGAAAAGTCGTAATTCAAGACAAGCACTTGCTGTTTGTCGTTATAATTGGCGATGGAGTTCGGGTTGATTTCCAGCGACGGCAGGTCCTGCGTGTCCCAATGAATGGCGTTTAAGAAGGAGGGTTTGCTGTTCGGGTTGGAAGCGATGGTCCAGTCCCTGAAAATACGCGAGCCGGACACCTGTTCGT
>CALYRQ010000083.1 GCA_945483375.1 uncultured Elusimicrobia bacterium | reverse complement strand
CCTTGTTTAAGCCCTTCTTCCATTAAGTCGCGGATGGTGGTCGTGCCGGACAGTTTTTTGTTTTCCGCCGGGACTTTTTTGAACAGGAACCCTTCGCTCCCGCCGCCCGCAATATAAGAATTGGTGGCAATTACGTATTTTTTGCGGTTTTCCACGGGTTTCCCGTCCACAAAAAGTTCCACGTCTTTCACTTTGCCTTTCTTATTTAATTTGTACGACACTTCCAGGCCGGAATACGTAAACAGACTGCGCGGGGCAAAGCCGGTTTTTACAAATTTTTTCAAGAACTTGCCGTCCACTTCCACAAGCGTGACCGTGTTGTCGAAAGGATGGATTTCAATCAAGTCGCGGCGGGTGACGGGGCCCTGTTTCATGTCCACGCGGGTACCGCCGTTGTTGTGAATGGCAATCTGCGCGCCGGAATACGCTTTTAACAAATCCGCAATCCATACGTTAAGCGGCGCATCCTGCACGCCCTCTTTAACGGGGAATTTGGAAAGCGTTTCCGTCGCTTCGCCCACGGACACGTCCACACCCGGCTCGCGCAGGGAGTCGGCATATTCTTTCATATCTTCGTCTTCGCCCGTTTTTTCCACGATAAGCGGAATCAACTCGGACTTGGCGGACACCACTTTGCCCGTTTCATCATCGGTTTCAATGGTGATTTTGCTGACGTTATCCAAGTAGCAGCCGCTTTCCACAAACAGCACGCCGTTGATATATTCATTCTGGAAAATTTGGTGTGCGTGGCCGCCCATCACCACATGTACGCGGCCCGCAAATTTGCGGCCGATATCCCCCACGTAAGACTGCGTGCCGTGCTTTTCGTCTTTGAGCGAATCGTGCACGATGACAAGCACCACGTCCGGGTGTTGTTGCTCCACTTCTTTGAGGGCTTTTTCAAGCGCTTTTAAAGGTTTTCCGTACGAATACGATTTGGCGGGGTTGGTGGGGACGCGGTTGGCCAGGCCGATAACAGCCACTTTTACATCGTCCACTTCAAAAAATTTATAAGGAGCCACGTTGGACGGATATTTACCCGTGGATTTGTCATAAAAATTGGCGGCCAAAATGGGAAATTGCGCTTCATTCAAAATAGGCGCAACGCCTTTATCTTTAAAATCAAATTCGTGATTGCCCACCGTAGAGGCGTGATAACCCATTTTGTTCATCAGCCGAACGGCTTTCAATCCTTTGGAATTGCGCGTTTCTACAGTTCCGTTGGAAAAATCCCCCGAGTCGAGCAGCAAGTAATCTTCCGGCCCGTCTTTAATTACAGCGGCCAGCGCGCCAAAACCTCCGCGGCCTTCACGCGGGTAAAAGAATCCGTGTACGTCGCTCGTATGATATACCGTAACGGTTTCGGCCGGCAAAACGGCCGGCAACAAACAGGCAGCTAACAATAAAAATGTTTTTTTCATAGGAAACACTCCTTATGCAGATACTCTTATGCTAACAAAAAAAGAACCGCCCGCTCAAGAGCGGGCGGCGTCAAATGAACCCCTACTTTTGAACAATCCTCCCCGTATCCGGCGCACGGACGCGGCCTTGTTTTAACGCCTCTTCAATCAACCCGTAGACGGTTGCGTTTCCCGCATCCAACTTCGGCGCGCCGGCAAAAATATTCTGCCGCGCAATAAACGAGTTGGTGGCGACCCGGTACATGCGGTTGTTTTCAAGCGGCTGCCCGTTCACCCAAATTTTAAGGTTGCGGACTTTGCCGTCCCGCGTGCGGGAATAGGTGATTTTCAGCCCGGAATACGCGTATTTGTTCCATGGGAGCAGGCCGGCCTTAACAAACGTGCGCAGCTGACGGCCCGAAATCTCCCGCAAAACAAGCGTATCGTCAAACGGAAAAATATCAATCAAATCCCGTTTGGTGACGGGCCCCTTTTCCATTGATGTACGCGTACCGCCCGTATTGTGGATATAGAGGTCCGCTCCGGCGGAGACGCGACCCAAATCGGCAATCCAGTTGTCAAGCGGGGAATCTTGTTGCGCGCCGCGGGATTTATTCGAAAGCGTTTCTTTCGCGTACCCGAGCACCGTATCCACCCCGGGAGTGCGGAAACTTTCGGCCAGGTCCGCCACCCGTTGGTCCGAACCCGTTTTTTTGACGTCCAGCGGAATCAATTTGGACCAGGCCTTTTTAAATTTTCCCGTTTTATCGTCCACTTCCACCGACACCCGGGTTACGTGTTCGAGGTATTTTCCGCTTTCGGCGTATAATACGCCGCCAACGCGTTTATTTTGAAAAATTTTGTGCGCGTGCCCGCCCAGCACCACCTGCACGCGGCCGGAAAACTTTTTACCGATGTCCCCCATATACGGCAAGGAACCGTTTTGGTAATCCCCGTACGAATCATGCACCAGCACCACCGCCACCGCGGCGCCCTCTTTTTCCACACGGGCCAGCGCATTTTCCAGCGCGGACAGCGGTTTAGTAAATTTGTATTTTTTAGTAGGTTTAGTGGGAGTCCGGTTGGCCAGCCCGATGACGGCCACTTTTACGCCGTCCACGTCAAAAATTTGATACGGACGGACGTTTTTCGGGTATGTGTCCGTTTCGGCTTCCAGTAAATTGGCGGCCAGTACCGCAAAATCCGCTTCCGCAAATATCGGCGCAAGGCCGTCATCGCCGAAATCAAATTCGTGGTTTCCGACGGTAACCGCCTGATAGCCGGCGGCGTTCATCAGGCGCACGCTGGTAAGACCTTTGGAATTTTTGGCCTCAATCGTACCGTTGGCAAAATCGCCCGAGTCCAACAGTAAATACGGATATTTTTCTTTCTGCACGAGCGCGGACAGCGCGGCAAAACCGCCCCGGTTGTTTTTAGGATAATAAAAACCGTGCGTATCGCTGGAGTGATACAGCACGACGGTTTTGGCAAACGCAGAACAGGAAAGCCCCGCTAAAATAAGAAATAAAAATAATTTTTTCATTCTTCTATCATACAAAAAACGCCGCACGGTTAAGTGCGGTGTTTTAAAAGACGGTCCGTTTATGCGGCTAAGCGCGAAAACGGCGATATCTTGCGAAGCCGCTCGATAATCGGCGGCAGTTCTTTGAGTACCAAATCGATATCCGCTTCCGTCGTCTGGTCGGACAATGAAAACCGAATGGACCCGTGCGCAAACTGGAACGGAACGCCCATCGCCCGGAGCACGTGCGACGGCTCCAGCGAGCCCGACGTGCACGCCGACCCCGAAGACGCGCAAATTCCAAAATCGTTCAGATACATCAAAATAGATTCCCCTTCAATATAACCGAAACTGACGTTGGTGGTGTTAGGCACGCGGTGTTCCGGGTCCCCGTTTACTTTTACGTCGGGAATGGCCGCCAAAATTCCCTGCTCCAACTTATCGCGCAAAACGGCGATGCGGGAATTTGTGCCGTCCGCCAAACGGCCCTGGGCCAGTTCGGCCGCTTTGCCGAGCCCCACAATCAGCGGGACGTTTTCGGTACCCGCGCGGCGGTGTTTTTCCTGGTGGCCGCCCATCATAAACGGCATAAAACGCGTGCCGCGTTTGACGTACAGCGCCCCCACGCCTTTGGGCCCGTGAAATTTATGTCCGGATAAAGACAGCATATCCACCCCGGCAGCCTGTACGTCCACCGGGATTTTGCCCACCGCCTGCACCGCGTCCGTGTGCATGAACGCACCGTGTTCGTGCGCGATTTTGGCAATTTCGGCAATCGGGAAAACCGTTCCCGTTTCGCTGTTGGCCCACATGACGGAGACGAGGGCGGTGTCTTCGTCAATCACGCTTTTAAAGCGCGCCATATCAAAACGGCCCAATTCGTCCACACCAATAAAATCCACGCGGTAGCCCTGGGCTTCCAAATATTGGTACGGGGCCATAACGGCCGGATGTTCCACGGCGGAAGTGATAATGTGTTTCTTTTTGGGGAAACTGCGCACGGCGGAAAAAATAGCCGTATTGTCACTCTCGGTAGCGCAGGAAGTAAAAATAATTTCGTCTGCATACTGGGCGTTTAACAAAGAGGCCACTTGCTTGCGCGCCGCGTCAATCGCGTGGCGGTTACTTCCGCCAAACGCGTGCATGCTCGACGCATTGCCGTATTGTTCGGCAAAATACGGAAGCATTGCTTCCACCACCACGGGAGAACACTGGGTGGTGGCGTTGTTATCCAAATACACCACTTTCATATTACGCCTGCTCCACGCTGAGCGAAGCGTCCACTTTTTCCTTCAGCGTTTTTTCGATAAAATTTTTGAGCGTCCCCGCCGCGCCCGCACAGCCGTGGCACATGCCGGTTAAGCGGATTTTGACAACGGAGCCTTGCAAATCCACCAACTCGGCCGATCCGCCGTCCATATTCAGTTTGGGCCGGATGTCTTCTTCCAGCACGTGTTCCAGCTTTTTGATTTTTTCAACCAGCGTCATTTGCGCAAACGTTTTTTCCGCCGGGCGGGAAGGCAGTTCGCACGCGCCGTTTACTTTGTCCAAAATCTTTTGGATTTCTCCCTTGCACCGGCCGCACGCGCCGCCGGCTTTGGTAAAGTGGGTAACGTCTTCCACCGTGGTCAAATGGTTGGTACGAATGGCCTTGATGATAGTTTCTTCCGATACGTTAAAACAATGGCAGACGATTTTTTCTTCTTCCTGTTCAAACACTACGGGTTTACCGCCCTGGCGATAGCTTTTTACAGCCGCTTCCAGCGCTTCCATTCCCATAACGGAACAGTGCATTTTTTCGGAAGGCAGAGAGCCCAGCGCGTCGGCAATATCCTGGTTGGTGATTTTAGCCGCTTCGGCCAGCGTTTTACCTTTAATCATTTCCGTTAAAATGGAAGAAGAGGCAATCGCGCTCGCACAGCCGAATGTTTCAAATTTGGCGTCTTCGATTACTTCGGTATCTTTGTTAACTTTAATCGTCAGTTTAAGGGCGTCGCCGCACACCAGGCTGCCCACCTGGCCCGTTCCGTCCGCGTCGGGAATGGCCCCTACGTTGCGCGGATTTTTAAAATGATCCATTACTTTATCGGTGTAATCCCACATAGTTGTTTCCCCCTTCTATAATACCTTATTATAGCATTTTGCTTTTTTCCCGCTTTCCCGAAAAAGGATTAGAGCCTTTCGCGCACCGCGTACCCATGCGTTTTTTTGCTAAAATAGAGAGAATGAAATTCAACAACGCTGCCGTCTTTTT
>CALYRQ010000082.1 GCA_945483375.1 uncultured Elusimicrobia bacterium | reverse complement strand
ACTATTCCGTTTGCCCGCGATGAACGCCCCGGTTTGTGCGGCAGCGCGGTGGTGGACGCCGACCAGGAATTAGTGGGTATTCATACGGGCAGTTCTTATGACCGCCAAGACGCGCAGTTTGACGTAGGGTATGCTACCAATGCTTCTTTTTTAAACACCTTGGTGGAAGCGTATCATAACGGCGGCGAAGCGACGTTTCCGCTCGTTTTAAATGGCAAGAACATTATTCCGCTAAATGTGGATGAATATATTTCTTACGTTTCATTTCAAAATGCCGAGGGAAAACAGGTGTGGCAGCAAGGGTTTGACAATAAATTTTCCTACAGTAAAGTGCAAGAAATGTTGGATATTTATTCTCCCCGGTATATAACGGTGACCGTCCGCCGCGCCGCCTGGAGCCCGGAAAACCCGGAAGTACTGGTGGAAAACCGCACCTCCCGTGACCTTACCAAGACCACATATAAGTACGATTTTCAGACGGAAGAAATTGTATCTGTTACGAAAGCTAAACCCAAAGGCCGCCGATAAATTGATATGTTTAAAAAACGCCCCGGTCATTTCGTCCGGGGCGTTTTTGCATACCTTACAGGACACCCCAGGCGGGAGCCTGGGGATGAATGCAAATCCCGCCGCAAGAAAACGGAGTTTTCTTTTTGTCTATCAGCGGCGGGCAAAATCAAGCGAAGCTGGGATTTTGAAACAAAAGAAGCCCCGGGCGGGAGCCCGGGGAGTTTCACGTTTGTGTTATAATAAAAGAAACAATCTCCGGGAGGTATTTTCATGTTAAGCGCACTTTACAGTTTAATTACCGGCATCGGCGTAGGTTTGCTTTTTGCTTTTCTTAAATTTCCTATTCCGGCCCCCAACCATATCAACGGGGTGTTGGGAATTGTGGGTATTTTCCTGGGATATTTAATCATTGATTATTTCCGCAAAGGATAAAACGCTTCCTTCGAAGATATTTTTTTGTTAAAATAATGTAAACCCGCCGCTTGGCGCCGGCCGAAACCTCGGCCCCGTGGCGCCCTTTGTACAAAAAGCGTTTACGCAATACTGTTTTTTTTGTATAATAAAGTATTGCCTCTTGCGGGCGTAGTTCAATGGTAGAACACTAGCCTTCCAAGCTAGATACGTGGGTTCGATTCCCATCGCCCGCTTAGGCAGTGTAATTAATGTGCCGTAACACGGCGTGAAAACGCTGGGGTAGCTCAGTAGGTAGAGCATCTCCATGGTAAGGAGAAGGTCGTGGGTTCGATTCCCACTCCCAGCTTATAGATTTGAAATACAATTCCGCCTCCCCGGCGGGAAAAGCAGTATGTGCTGGGGTAGCTCAGTAGGTAGAGCATCTCCATGGTAAGGAGAAGGTCGTGGGTTCGATTCCCACTCCCAGCTTGTTTTTGAAACTAAACAATGCAGTAGATATTAAAACAGGAGAACTAAACACCATGGCAAAGGAAAAATTTTCCCGCAGCAAACCGCACGTCAACGTAGGAACGATTGGTCACGTGGACCACGGCAAGACGACGTTGACGACGGCGATCACGAAAGTACTCGCGAAAGAAGGCAAAGCGAAAGCGATGGCCTATACGGATATTGCGAAAGGGGGCGTAGTACGCGACGCTTCTAAGATTGTAACGGTAGCAGTATCTCACGTAGAATACGAATCTGACAAGCGCCACTATGCGCACATTGACTGCCCCGGCCACGCTGACTACATTAAAAACATGATCACGGGTGCGGCGCAGATGGACGGCGCTATCTTGGTAGTGTCCGCTGTAGACGGCCCGATGCCGCAGACCCGCGAACACGTACTTTTGGCCAAACAGGTAAACGTACCGAGATTGGTTGTGTTCTTAAACAAAGTAGATTTGATTGACGATGCGGACTTGTTGGAGCTCGTAGAGGAAGAAATCCGCGACTTGCTGGGCAAATACGATTTTGACCGCGATAATACGCCGATCGTACGCGGTTCTGCGTTGAAAGCGATTGAAGGCGATCAGAGCGAATTGGGCGAACCCTGCATTAAGAGACTGATGGAAGCGTTGGATACGTGGATTCCGGAACCCCAGCGCGATACGGAAAAACCGTTCTTGATGGCTGTAGAAGACGTGTTCTCTATTACTGGCCGCGGAACTGTGGCTACTGGTAGAATCGAACGCGGCAAGGTACACGTAGGCGATCAGTTGGAAATCATTGGTTTCCGCGATACGTTGAACACGGTAGCGACCGGTATCGAAATGTTCCGCAAACTGTTGGACGAAGGTATTGCGGGCGATAACGTAGGTATCTTGTTGCGCGGTATCGACAAGAACCAGGTTGAAAGAGGTCAAGTATTGGCCGCTCCGAAATCTGTGACTCCGCACAAACACTTTATGGGCCAGGTGTACATCTTGAAGAAAGAAGAAGGCGGCCGCCACACTCCGTTGACCCCTGGCTATAAACCGCAGTTCTACTTGAGAACGACGGACGTGACGGGCGAACTGTCTTTCAAACAAGACATGATTATGCCTGGCGATAACGCCGAAATCGAAGTAAAATTGATTACGCCTGTGGCCATGGAAGAAGGGTTGCGCTTCGCCATCCGCGAAGGCGGCCATACGGTAGGCGCCGGCGTCGTTACCAAAATTATTGAGTAGTAAAATTGTTTAGTTCACACTGTTGCGGGGGCGTATTAAAACGCCCCCGCGGATATCGTGAACGGACGTAACTTGAGGGATTTTATCCCGTAACCTAAGGATACATAAGATGGCAAGTGAAAGAATTACGATCGCGCTGATTTGCACCGAATGCAAAAACAAAAACTACTACCAAGTGCGCGGCAAAAAGAAAGAATATAAATTGGAGCTCAACAAGTTCTGCAAAAAATGTGGCAAGAGCACCACTCATAAAGAAGGCAAAGCCTAAGATTTTTTGTGGGAGCGTCGGTTAACTGGTAAACCACCGGTCTCCAAAACCGGGACTGAAGGTTCGAGTCCTTCCGCTCCTGCCAGGTTTTATACCAAGGAAAACGGATATATTTCTATGAATAAAGCAATCAATTTTCTTAAGCAGTCTTACGGCGAGCTGAGAAAATCCACCTGGCTTTCCAGACAGGAAGTGGTTCAGTCCACTATCCTGGTGGCGATTGTTGTAGCGCTCGTAGCCGCTTACGTGGGCGTTATTGATTTCGGCTTAACCAAAGTGTTGGGCGCGGTAATCGGGGGTCGTTAATGGAAGAGAAAGCCTGGTACGTCGTGCATACCCAAACGGGGCACGAGGATAAAGTAAGAGAAAAAATCCTGCTTAACATCGAAATCCAAGGTTTCGGTGATCGCGTTTTTCAAGTCTTGGTTCCCACCGAAGAAGTTGTCGAAGTAAAACAGAACAAGAAAATTTTGCGCAAACGGAAATTTTTCCCGGGTTACGTGTTGGTCGAAATGAACATGACCAGCGAAGCGTATTGGTTTATTAAAAGCATTACGGGCCTGACCGGTTTCCTGGGCGATCCGAACCCGGTGCCGCTGCCGGAAGAAGAAATTGCCGGCATCGTGGAACTTACGGATAACACTTCCGGCAAACCCAAACACGTGGTGGAATTTGAACGCGGCGAAAGCGTCCGCATTACAGAAGGTCCGTTCAAACACTTCATCGGCGTGGTGGAAGAAGTCAACGAACAGAAGAACAAACTTAAGGTGATGGTAACGGTGTTCGACCGCGCCACCCCCGTGGAAGTGGACTTCCTCCAGGTGGAGAAAAACTAGATTTTACCGCAGTAAGCAGTAAAAAATACGGAGTAACAACAAAATGGCAAAAGAGAAAAAAATTAAAGGTTACATCAAATTGCAGATTCCCGCTGGCGCCGCCAACCCGGCCCCGCCTGTGGGTCCGGCTTTGGGCCAGCATGGTGTTAACATCATGGAATTCTGCAAACAGTTCAACGCCAAAACGGCTAAATTGGAAAAAGGTATTAAGATTCCGGTCGTCATCACCGTTTACGAAGACCGCTCTTTCTCCTTCATCACCAAAATGCCGCCTATGGCCGTGCTGATTATTAAGGAGTTGGGCCTTGCGAAAGGTTCCGGCGCTCCGCACAAAGATAAAGTCGGCAAGATTACCCAAGCCCAGTGCGAAAAAATCGCGGCCCAGAAACTGCCCGATTTGAACACGAAAGACATTAAACAAGCCGCGGAAATGGTAAAAGGCACCTGCCGCAGCATGGGCGTGGACGTAGTAAAATAAATTTAAACGAAGGGAGGGCGACAACGCCCGCTACTACCTAAGGAGTATTTAAGATGGGAAAAAGAATGGAAGCAGCTCAAAAAGCCTACGATAAAGCCAAAGTTTACACGTTGGAAGAAGGCGCTCAGATCGTAAAAGACAACGCCAAAGCCAAATTCGACGAAACGATCGAAATTCACGTGAAACTGGGCATCGACACCAAAAAGGCCGATCAGCAGGTCCGCACCACCGTCGCTTTGCCGCACGGTACGGGTAAGACCAAACGCATCGCCGTTATTGCCAAAGGCGAACACGCCCAGGAAGCGCAAGCGGCCGGAGCCGATCGTGTGGGAGCCGAAGACATCGTAGAAGAAGTAATCAAAGGTAAAATCGACTTTGACGTTTTGGTCGCCACGCCGGACACCATGAAAGATTTGGCCAAAGCCGCCAAAATTTTGGGTCCCCGCGGACTCATGCCGAACCCGAAAAGCGGTACCGTTACGTTTGACTTGGCCAACACCATTAAAGCGCTCAAAGCGGGCCGTATCGAATTCAAAGCCGACGCCTACGGCATCGTGCACGCCATCATTGGTAAAGCGTCTTTCGACGCTGCCAAACTGGCCGAAAATGCAAAAGCTGTTATGGACACCATTCTGCGCGTAAAACCCAGCACCTCTAAAGGTGTTTACGTCAGAAGCATTTCGCTCAGCTCTACAATGGGCCCCGGCGTATTTGTTTCGCACAAATAGTTGTTCTCTTTTGCAAATTAACCCCGCCTCTTTCAAGGCGGGGTTTTCTGTTGTCCTAAAAACTATTTATTTTTGATGCGGTTCCTCTTTTCTCATGGGCTGGGTCTTGTATAGCCAGAAACCTTAAAACCTTTTGCCCAACAATCCCTGCCAGTTCGCGGGTGTTTGTCGATTATCTACCGTCATTTTTGTCCACTTAATTTTCTGTTATGTAATCGGGAATCGGTCGTTTTATTTAATAGTCATCCCGAGTGTTTCTGTACGGGATCTACTTTGTTTTTTAAAATC
>CALYRQ010000081.1 GCA_945483375.1 uncultured Elusimicrobia bacterium | reverse complement strand
TTATAGTTGTGCTTGAAAAAGGAAACAGAAAAAATAAAAGGAGATGACTATGACACAGAAAAATGATGAAACCGTGGAAACATATATAAAAATAGGAAGAACAGTTCTTGACGTGTTAACACCGCTAATAGTAGGTGTCTTAACAAAGAGAAAATTAAAGTAAAATTTGTTTTGTTAGCAACCAAGCCTATTTTTCCATAAGACGCAAAAACCACCTGTTTAGGTGGTTTTTATATTTTACCGGGGAAGGCTTGGTCACAAGTCGGATCGTTGACCCTCGCCGCTCGCGACCCCGCCTCGCTATCCTCGCCTTTCGCGCTATGCGCTCAAACTCGGATATAGCTCCGGCTTTCAAGTCCCTACGCGGGCAAAGCAGTTTGCCCGCTTCCCCTACATTAAAAAATCCGCCTTTTAAGGCGGATTTCAAATTAATACCGGGGAAGGGACTTGAACCCTTAAGCCCGTGCGGGCAATAGTTTTTGAGACTATCCTGTATACCAATTCCAGCACCCCGGCAACAAATCGATATATTTATTTTACCAAATTTTCGCACAAAATCAAACTGTTTTTAAACGCCGCGAGGACTCCGTCCATTAAAAACGCCGCCCCAACCGAAAGGCGGCGTTTACATTTTCCAAACTTCGTTAAAAGCACAGCATGGACGTATATTCGTTCAACCGTTTTTTAATGTCCCGGCGCGTTAAGTTGGCCAGACGGTCCACGCTGAACGATTCAATCGTAAACGAGGCCATCACGTTGCCAATCATCATCGCGCGTTTAATGGACTGCAGTGTATTCCAGTTTTTTTGGCTCGCCAAATAACCGGTAAACCCGCCGCCGAACGTATCACCCGCACCGGTCGTATCGTGCACATGTTCCAAAATATACGGCGGAAGCTGCGCGATGCCTTTCTTGCTCACCAACATAGACCCGTTGGAACCCAGCTTGATAATCACATATTTCACGCCTTTGGACAAAAGCATGCGGCCCGCTTTAATCAGGTTGTATTCGCCGGTCAGCTGGCGCGCTTCGGTTTCGTTCAAAAAGAAGATATCAATGCGTTTGACTACTTCGAGCAACGCTTCTTTTTTGGACGAAATCCAATAGTTCATCGTATCGCACGCCACCAAACGAGGCTTTTTAACCTGTTTTAAAACAGAAAGTTGGAGTTCCGGGTCGATATTAGCTAAGAACACCGCTTTGGCGTTTTTTTGTTCCGCGCTGAGCACGGGATTGAAATCTTTAAAAACATTCAAATCGGTAAACTTGGTAACGGCGGTATTAAAATCTTTATCATAGCTGCCGCCCCAGTGGAACGTTTTGCCTTCTTTCACTTCCAGGCCGGACAAATCCACCCCGCGTTTTACAAACGGGGCGCGGTCCGCATCCGTGAAATCGGTACCGACGACGGCCACCACCGACGGCTGCGCAAAATAGCTGGCGCAGACGGAAGCGTAACTCGCCGCTCCGCCCAACACGCGTTTCACGCGGCCGTTGGCGTTTTCAATTGTATCAAAAGCTACGGAGCCCACCACTAAAACTTCGTTTGCCATACGTTAGTCCTGTAAAAAGGTTTTAATATCCACATTTTCGTTGAACTGGTCGAAAAACGCTTTTTGCGCCGTTTCCATTTTTGTATCCAAGAGCTGGGCGGCAAAATCTTTTTTGTTCGCTTCAAAGTTTTTCAAATTGCCGTGCTGAACTTTATAAGCCTGCTTAATTTCGGCGGGGGTTAATTTAAAGTGGGAATACAACACCCCGCGGAAGCGGTCGGACAATTTGCCGCGGCGGAATTGTTCTTCAAATTCGGCGGGCGTCATGCCGGCAGCGCGTTTAACGGCGGCTTCATAAGCGGCCTTGTTAAACTGTCCGTTCTGGTTAAAGAAAGGCGAGCTTTGGATATCGTACGCCACTTCGTAATCGGCCACAGCCAAACCGGCATTTTGGGCGGATTGGTTCAAAATTTCTTCGCTGATAAGCATAGCCAACACTTCCTGGCGAAGCACGCTTAAAACAGTTTCGTCCACATCGGTGCCCTGGTTGCGCAGATTGCGGGCATAATCTTCGGTAATGCGGTAGAGTTGGCGGTTGGTAATGTCGTTCGAACCCACGGTGGCGGCCACGGTGCCGAAGCTGCCGCGGCGGTACGCGTCCGCGCCCAAATACACAATGCTGCCCAAGAAAAAGGCGAGCGTGATAATAAGAATTACTTTTTTATGTCTAATCAAAAACGAAATCATACTGTAATCTCCCGTTTATTTTTTGCTTTTTTTGCCGTTTTCGTCGTCATCTTCCAGCTCTTCTTCGGCGGCTTCTTCCGCCGTACCGCCGATGACGCACAGTCCTTCAATACGTCCGCCTTCTTCCACAATCATTTTTTTGGCGCGGATATCGCCTTTAATGAAAGCGGGGGCCAGCACTTCCAGCATGTCGGCGCAGACGTTGCCTTCAATCACTCCGCCGCATACGACGATTTGGGCCGTTACGTCGCCCAAAATTTTCCCGTCCGTCCCCACGATTACGTGGCGGGCGTTGTCAACGGAGCCCTCCAGCGTACCGTCCACGCGCAGGGAACCCTGCACGCTCAGCGTGCCCTGGAAGTAACATTCCGCGCTGACCACCGAGTAGTGCTCGCCGGAAGAGAAATCCGAATCTTTCTTTAAAAATCCCATAACGTCCTCCTAAAATTATTTAAAATAGTTGCGCGGATTGACGGCCTGACCGTCTTTCCACACTTCGTAGTGCAGGTGCGTCCCGGTGGAACGCCCGCTGGAACCCATAGTGGCGATTTTGTCGCCGCGTTTGACCACGTCGCCCGCTTTCACGCGCACGCCCGTGGTGTGTGCGTATAAGGTGGAATAGCCGAAACCGTGGTCCACCAAAATGGCCTGCCCGTAGCTGGGCACCCAGCCCGCGTGCCGCACGACACCGTCGGCAGTGACGAAAATCGGGCTGTCGGGCTTGCCGGCAAAATCAATACCGTTATGGCGTTTGGTGGTGCGCTGACCGAACGGGTCTAAGCGGTAGCCAAAGCCGGAGCTGATACGCGCCGAAGACGGCCGGATGGAAGGCGTCGAGTTCAGGCCTTCGCGGCGGTTGGCAAAGTACCAGGCGATTTCCTGAAAACTGGCCAAACGCGTTTTGGCGTGTTCTTCAATAGTGTCCACGTATTTTTCAAACTCTTCGGCGGTTAAGTCTTTCAAATCTTTGCCCAATAATTCACGCGCGCGCTCGTCTTCTTTTTCTTTGGCGGCTTCCCAGCCTTTGGGCAGGTTGATGAATTTGCCGCCCGGCATCCCGAGCATCTGGCGCATTTGGGTATCGGTGGTGCGGGTAAGTTCCAAGTATTTGCGGCCGCGTTCCAGTTCGTCGCCGATTAGTTTCATTTTTACGCGCATCAGTTCGTTGTCGGCCTTGGTAATGTTATAGTCGTACGCGCGGATAAAAAACAGCAGTCCCGCCAGTGTAACAAGCAACCACAGCGCCGCCAGCAGCACCAGCGTCAGCACGCGCACTTTAAACTTAACGGACCCTCCCAGGCGGGGCAGGATTAAAATATCCACGCGTTCGCCCAGCAACCGTCCCAAATAATTGATTAATTTACCCATCTTTTGTATTCTATCATATACGGAGCCCGCAAGGGCGGATTTCCCGCATTAAAAGGAGAAAATATGAAAAAATTATGCTTTACCGCCGTCCTGGCCGTTTTTGCCGCGGCGTGCATGTTCAAACCGCTGCCCGAAGTGCCCACTTTGGGCGAAGTAAAACTCCCCGTCGTGGCGGAAGAAGAAACCGTCTGGACGTCCACCGATTACAAAGGCAAACCCGTTTTGATGGTATTTATGGGTTCCTGGTGCCCGTGGTGCAAAAAATCTATGCCCGCGGTAATGGCGGCCGAAGAAAAATACGGCGACCAGGTTGAAATCGTAGCCGTATTTATGGATAACGACGCCGAAGCCGTAGCCAAAGCGGCCAAAGAGCACGGGTTTACCGTCACCGCTTTGTATGAAGGCGGCGAGGTGGCGCAAAGCCTGGAAGTAAACGGCTTGCCGCACGCTATCCTGTTTGACAAAAAACACCGCGCCATCAAACATTGGGAAGGATTCAGCCCCAGCTTAGGCGACGAGTTCCAAACCCAGCTGGCCGACGTAACCAAATAAATTTAAAAAAATCCCGCCTCCGTGCGGGATTTTTTAGGAGAATTCATGGAAGCACTTACAGCTTTACTCTTTATTGCAACGGTTGTTTTATGGGTACGACACCTGGTGGTAAGCGACCGGGTAAACGGCCTGCGCTACCGCGTGCAAAAGTTGGAAAAACAACTGCAGGAACAAACCCGGCAGGACGCCCCGGCGGAACTTCCCCCCGCCCAAACCGACACTCCTCCGCAGGAAATCCAATCCGCGCCGGAACCGGTTGTTTCGGTGCAAGAATCCGTTATTTTTGACGCGGAACCGTCCCCAGCGGAACCCGAAACGCCTGCGCATCCGCTTGAAAACGAAGCGACGCCCCAAGCGGAACCCGGTTTGGCCGCAGAAGCCCAGCCGGCCACAGAGAAAGCGCCTTCCGTTGAATTTTCTCCCGCCAAACTTTTCTCTTGGGTTGGCGGACTCATGCTGTTTTTGGGATGCGTATTCGGCATTAAATACGCCGTTGAAAATAACCTGTTAAGTCCGGCGACGCGCATTATTTGCAGCACGGGCCTGGGCCTTGCCTTGGCCGCGGCGGGATACTTTATCCGCCGGGAAAAATACCGCGTAACCGCCCACACCCTGCTGGGCAGCGGACTGGCCGTTATTTACGCCAGCGTCTACTGCGCGCACGCGTTTTACCAGTTCATTCCCCCCGCCGTTACGTTTATTCTGCTCGCGCTTACGGCCTTTGCGGCGTTCGGCGCGGCCGTCAGAAAAAACGCCAAATATGTGGGATATTTGGGAGCCGTCATCGCGTTCTTAACGCCGCTTCTTGTTAATTCCGGCAGCGACTCCTGGATTGCGCTGTTTACGTATATTCTGTTCATCAACGCGGCGGCTGTTTTGGCCGCGGCCAAACGCGGCTGGAACGGACTTTTAATCTGTTCGCTCGTATTTACGTGGCTCAGCCAGACGGCCTGGCTGTTTTCCCCGTTATCGTTTGAAGCATATAAATTAAACGGCGTATGCTCATTCTTCTCGCTGTATGCCTTGGGCGCATCGTGGCTGGCGCGCAAACAGACACTCAAAGGGGCGGCGCCCGATGCGCTGGGCG
>CALYRQ010000080.1 GCA_945483375.1 uncultured Elusimicrobia bacterium | reverse complement strand
AGAAAACTTGTAGGAAGGAGAGAAAAATGATTAAGAATAATAACAAAGGGTTCACACTGATTGAGCTCTTAGTCGTTGTGCTCATCATCGGCATTTTGGCCGCCATGGCTATGCCGCAATACTTCAAAGCGGTGGAACGCAGCCGCATGAGCGAAGCCGTAACCTTGCTGGGCAACATTGCACAGGCGCAGCAGCGCAAATACTTGCAGATTAACAAGTTCGCTGGGGAATACACGGGTTTAGACGTGGCGCCCAAAGGCGCGACGGGAGATACCTACCATACTAAAGGTGCGGCCGGAAGTAATGGGTTTTCTATTAAGTTAAATGCCGGAAGTTCGTACGAAACCGGGAACGCTGTCGCCACCCGCGAAAATAGCAACGGTTTGCAATATGCGTATAATTTAACCCGCTTGTATTCCGGCACGGGAACCACTTGTGTAGGTACCAATGATAATGGCGCTGCTCTTTGTGCAGATTTTTGTGGGTTAGATTCTTTAGCTAAAGATGCTCCATGTTGCAGTGATGGAAAAGCCGGAGCATGTGAAGCCGCTTCGACTACTCCTGCTCCGACTACTCCTGCTTCGTAGTTTTTAAGTTGAAACAGCTTTCCCGCCCCCTGCAGTTTGGGGGGCGGTTTTTTATGGTTATCAGCCGCAAAAAACCGGGCTTCCAAACGGAAACCCGGTTTCTTGTATTGGCAACAAAAGCCCCGGGGCTGTCCGGGGCCTTTTTAAATTCTCGTAAATCCTACGGAATGGAATCCATGATTTTGCGCAGTTCTTCTTCGCTTTTATCGCGCACTTCCACGGTTTTTTCCTTCCCTTTGGCGCCTTTTACAATAATAATGCTTTCTTCTTTCACGTTAAAAAAATCGGCCAGGAAAGTTTTCATAAGGGCGTTTGCCGCGTCGTCGTCCACTTTTTTATTTTTAATTTTCACGCGCAAAACGCTGCCGATGCGGCTGATGACTTCGTTGCGTCCTGCGGTGGGAATCAAACGGACCTTTATAATCATAAAACCTCCAAATTTGCGGCAAACAACCTGCTGCCGATTCTGGGCAGGGAAGAACCCTCTTCCACCGCCGTCACAAAATCTTCGCTCATTCCCAGGGACAAATACCGTTCCGTCCCGGGCGGAAAGTCTTGGTCGAACGCTCTTTTCACTCGGCCGAACAAACTTCTCAGTTCGGCTTCGGGGGCCCCTTGGGGAGCTATACCCATATATCCGCACACTTTTACTTGCGTGAGCGTTTTTAGCTTGGCGGCAAGTGTTCTGGCATCCTCTAACGTAAGCCCGGATTGCGTTTCCCGGTCCGTCAGTTTTACCTGCACCAGTGCGCGGATTATTTTGCCCGGCGGCAGGTGTTTTTCGAGGGCGAGAGCGGTGTCAAAATTATCCAAAGAATCGATAAAATCAAACAACTGCGCCGCCTTGGCCGCTTTATTTTTTTGCAAATGCCCGATAAAATGTTTTACTACGGGATATTTTGCAAAATTTTCACTCGTCCACCGCGCCCAGGCTTGTTGCACGCGGGACTCGCCCACATGGTGGATAAGCCCGTGCCGAAGCAAAACTAAAACGTCTTGGTCTTGGGCGTATTTGGTGACGGCCAATAAGGTTACTTCACGGGGATTTCTTGCCGTTTTTTTGCAGGCGGCGGACAGGGCGTTTTGCACGTCTTGAAAGTTTTGAAGCAGCGTTTCTTCCCTGTTCATAAAAAATCCCTTGACATATTATACCAAAATTTTATTTAATACGCCATTTTTATTTGGTTTTGGCGTTTTTGCGGGCTTTTTTAAGAAGAGAGAGAATATCGCGGGAGGCATTGTCCGACAGCGGGGCCAAAATCCGCGAGATTTTAGACAGGTTTTCTTCATCCGGCACAGCGTCGTATTCGAGTAGGAGTTTTACTGCGGTCACGTTTTTAAGCGTGGCGGCGTAATACAGGGGGGAGAAACCGTTGCCGTCCGCCAGGTTGGGGTCCGCCCCGCGTTTAAGCATGTATTCCAGCAGGCTGTTGCGGTCGGTTTCGGACGGGTATTCCTGCGTGATGGCCATTAAAAGCGCGGTTGCGCCGCGGTCCGTTTGAATGTTAAGGTCCGCCCCGCGGAAAACGAGCAGTTTGGCCGCTTCGCTTTGTCCGTCGCGCGCGGCGATGAAAAGCGGCGTCCAGCCTTCGGGGGTGGGATAGTCGATATTTAAACCCTCTTCCAGCAGAAAATTAATCACGTCCTCGTTGCCGGAAGAAGCCGCCGCGTGCAGGGCGTTAAAAAGAACGTCCGTATATTGGCGGTCTTCGTCGTCAAAATACAGTTCGAAAGAAATATCGGCGCCGTCTTCCAAATCGTTTTTGACGGAGACTAAATCCCCGTAGTATGCGTCCGCCACCAGGCTTTCGTTGAGCGTCTGCTGGCGTGCCGTGTGGTATCCGGCGGCCAGCCAGCATACCAGTAATGCGGTTAAAAATACGAGGACTTTCTTCATAAAATTATTTTATCAAATAACGCGGATGTAAAAACGCCCCGCAGTTCTTTGCGGGGCGTGGAGGAAATTAGTTATTGTGCGGCGTGTGCGGCCCGGTAGAGGTAGAAATTGCGGATTCCTTCCAGTACGTACAGATAACCGCGGCGGGAGAAAAAATCGTCATTGCCGGGGAGTTCGCCGTCGTACCCGGCCATATAGTCTTTTTCCAGGGCCTGGGGGGAACGGGTCATGTCCCAGGCGGAGGTGCCTTCTCCGGCGTAGGATTGCAAAAGGATGGGCGTATTATCGCGGTTATTGCGCAGGGTTTTGACGAGCAGGTTCCCGCCGCCGCCCGGGATAAAGTAATCCGTTAAAATTAAATCAAACCGGGACTGGTTGTGCTTTTGCATGAAGTCGCCGACGGAAGTAAAAGTTTGCACCGTAATGCCGTTTGTAAATAAGTGGCCGTTTTGCCAGGCGGTATACTGGTTGATATGGGCGGGATTATCGTTTAGTACGGCGATTTTCAGGCCGGCGGGGATTTGGGCGCAAAGTTCTTCCGCCGCGCTGCGGGCTTTATCGGGTGAGAAGAAGTAGGTGTCGTCCAAAATTGCCAAGCGGGGGGAGGCTCCGGCCGGGGGGACCAAACGGTATTCGTTAAGATTAAACGGCGCGGGACGTTTGAGATGGGGCACTACTAATTGGCCGGGCATATCAAATAGAATTTCGCGCGCCCAGTTAATATCGGTGATAATGCGGGAGATAAGCGGGTCCGTATTGTGCATATGTCTTAACAGGTTTTGTATTTTTAAAGACAGAGCGGCTAAATCTTCGTCCAGCGCGCGCTTTTCGGAGGGGTTCCAGCGAGGGGCGGAAGCCGCCAAAAAAGGCATTAGCTGGTTGCATAAGTAGGGATGAAAAGTTTTTACATGGGAATAAAAAACGTCATATTCTTCCAACATTTCCGGGGGCAGATGATAGGAATGAACCAGTGTATAGGGGTCGGTCGGCGCGGGGAGCGGGGCCAGCAACGCGCTGCGCGCTTCTTTTGCGTAGAGTGCTTTTTCGCGCGAGAAAGTTTCGTCCGATTTAAAATTATATTCAAAATGTTTAAAAAGTTCGTCGTATCTGTCTAAGATAACCGCCTGAGGAGAAATGCGAAATTCAATGTCGTTTGGGTCGAAAATTTCGTCTGGAATGTAGTCGGGTTCAAACGGCAGCGGGCGGAGTTTTTCCGGGTGGCTGAACTGGGTTTTGGCGGCCGCGCGGGCGACGGTGCCAAGTACCGTGGTTGTTTGAACGGCGGCCTGGGCAGCTTTGGCGGTTTGAGCGGGTGCATTGGATACCGCTTTCACGAGCGCTCTACCCGGTTTTACTTGGGCGTACAGCGCCTGAGAGCAGCAAGCGAGCAGAAGCAACAAACAAATAAATTTTTTCATAGTATACCCTTAACTTATCTTACTAAACATATGTTTTTAAGAAAAGGGTCAAAAGACCTAGATGGCCTGGGCCCGCCATATACATGCAGCTGCCCCGGGCGTGAGCCGGGGGGAGTTTTCTATAATATTTTTATGAGAAAAATTTTATTTTGTATTTTTTTGTTTGCGGCTTCATTTGCCAATGCGTTTGAGTTGAAAACGGGCGATTTGGTGTTCCAGGCAGGCCCGGGGAGCGATTTCGAGCGGGCTATATCCGCCGCCACTTCGGGCCGGAAGAATGTTCCGTTTACCCACGTTGGCGTGGCCGAACGCGGTTCCGACGGCATATTTATTTGGGAGGCCTCTCCGCAAGGCGGTGTAAAGCGTACGCCGCTGTGCGTATTTTTGGCGGAAGCGGCCGTGTGGGACGGTAAGCCTGCGGTAGAAGTGTCCCGCTTGAAACGACGGTACCGTGCGCTGATTCCAGCGGCGATGGCGCGTATCCGCGCGTTGGAGGGACGCCCGTACGATTTTTTATTTTTGCCGGATAACGAGGCCTATTATTGCAGTGAACTTATTCAGACGGCGTTTTTGGACGGGCACGGCGCGTTTTTGTTTCCGTCCGCCCCGATGAGTTTTACGGATAAAGAAACGGGCCGCGTTTCGCCGCTGTGGGTTTCTTATTTTTCGGCGCGCGGCGCGGCGGTGCCGGAGGGCGTGCCGGGAACCAACCCGGGGGATATGTCTAAATCCGGCGTATTAAAAAGCGTACACCGATATTTTTGATTGAATAAATGTTAGAAATAAAATAGGTGTGGGGCCTTTTGCGGTCCGCACGCTGCGCGCCGCGCCTGTTCGTTGGTGGCGATTTCTCCTAAACAGTGTGGCTTAAATCAGTCTGATGGGTGGAACAAGATAACCGTGGCCTGGAAGGCCCCCGGCAAGTGTTGTTACGTGGCTAAGCGACATGTCCTAAACAGTGGGGCCCTGCTAATCAGAAGGGCGGGGGTCTTCGCCGGACGGGCGACTTGGGGAGGGGCTTGTTTTGTTTTTTTTTTTTGATACATTTTCTTTAGCGGTTGATTTTTTGCCGAATACTTTCTATCCTGTAAAAGACCCTTTAAATCAACTTGCTGAGGAGTGTGTTATGAAAAAAGGTTTTACACTTATCGAGTTACTAGTCGTTGTATTAATTATCGGAATCTTATCTGCTGTTGCGCTCCCGCAGTATACGTTTGCTGTTGAAAAAGCGCGTGTGGCTGAAGCTATTACGTTATTTTCTGCTATGGAAAAGGCGGAAGATATTTATTTCTTGGAGGACGGTGGCTTTCTCGTGCAAGAGGTTCTGCGAACTAGCTGTGTTGAGGCTGATCTTGTCTGTG
>CALYRQ010000079.1 GCA_945483375.1 uncultured Elusimicrobia bacterium | reverse complement strand
ATTTGGTTGCGGGCGTTGTGGAGAATCCGCCCTCCTTTCGTCAACTTTTCCGGCAGCCGGGCGGTAAAATTTTCGGGCAGTTGCGCATCTGGTACTTGATAAATTTCGCGGGTGTAATATTTTTTGTGGGACATAAGAGTTCCTTTTTTTTTCGCCGTAAAAGTATTGTATCGTTTTTTGTGAAATCCAGCAAAACGTTTTTTATTGAAAAAATAAACAAATCCGCTTGTTTTGACCTGCGCATTTTGTTATAATAATCATAAAAGCCGCGGATAAAACGTTTGCAAAATGGTTTGCAATAGGCGGCTTTTATTGATAAAATATAATAGAAGTACTTAACCCGATTTTTAACGAGAACCATGATTCCTCCGACGGTAAAACGTGGGAAAGGGGGTCTGTGGCTGTCGTTTTCTCTGCTTAAAAAGCGGAGGGAACAAAGCGGTTTTCGTTTTAAAACAGGCAAGAAAATGAACCTGACAAAAGACCAAAAAAAGCAAAAGTCGCAAGACTTGGCTTCTGAAATTACCGCTGCCGGCACCTTGTTCTTCACGGCCTATCAAGGCTTGAAGTTCGTAGATATGGCCGAGCTCCGCAAACAGTTGGTTCCCACCGGTGCTAAATTCCGTGTGGAACGCAACGCGATTGTGGAACACGCCATTCGCCAGGCCAATGTGGAAGGGGCTGATTCCAAGCTCTTCCAGGGCCCGACGGCCATCGCGGTAGGCGGCGATATCGCCGCCGTCGCCAAAACGCTGGTGGACTTTCAGAAAAAGTTTGCGGCTTTGAAGCTTCGCGCTTGCTATTCGGACGGCGTGTGGTACAACGAAGACCAGGTCAAACAATTGGCTACCATCGGTACCAAAGAAGAAAACCTGTCCAAGTTGGCCGGCGTGCTGTACAGCACGGTTGCCCAGTCCGCGCAAGTGTTGCAAGCTCCGATACGGGATTTTGCCTACGTCATCAAAGCTTTGGAAGAAAAACAAGGCAAATAATGACGCGCGCGCCGTTTTGCGGCGCATTGGAGAACTTTCGGGCTTTGGCTGGCGGACTCGCCAGCGGAGTGATTTTGGATTTTTGCAGGCGTGATTTTCATTTTGTTTGCGACTAGCGTAGTGGTAATTACGTCAGGAGCAAAAAAATGAAAATCCGCCCCAAAATACAAAATTGTATGGGCGGAATAAACGTTCGATACGCCGGTGGTTTTCCAACGGGTAAAATCTAAACCCGCCAAGAGCGGTAGTAGCCCCTAACGGGATAAATGTACGGGCCTAAACGCGGTTTAGGCAGAAGGCAGCTACTCTATAAGAAATTAAGGAAAAATAAAATGGCTAAATTGACCAACGAAGAATTAGTAAATGCTATTGCTGAACTCACCGTTCTGGAACTCTCCGAACTCGTGAAAGCTATTGAAGAAAAATTCGGCGTGAAAGCCGCCGCCCCGGCCGTGGCCGTTGCCGCCGCTGCCGCCCCGGCCGCCGCTGCCGCTGAAGAAAAAGACGAATTCAACGTCGTGTTGACCGCTGTTGACGCCGCCAAAAAAATCAGCGTCATCAAAGTAGTTCGCGAAATCACCGGTTTGGGCTTGAAAGAAGCTAAAGACCTCGTCGAAGGCGCCCCCAAAGCCGTGAAAGAAAACGTTGCCAAAGCTGAAGCTGAAGAACTCAAAAAGAAAATCACCGAAGCTGGTGGCACCGTCGAACTCAAATAGTTCAACCGATGAATTATTAATCCCAATTCCCCGGGAAACCGGGGATTGGGATTACGTGCCCTTAAAAAGGCGCAACGACGGACCGATATTTTGGCCGCGAGTGCGTGCGGCAAAAATGTCCGCCCGTTGATACCGCAGGAAGAATAAGAAATGATTGAAAAACAAACAAATTTCGGCAAAATTTCCACCAAACTTCCCTTACCCGATTTGCTCGATATGCAAAAACAGTCCTTTGTGGACTTTTTGCAGCTCGACGTGCCTCCCGCCAAACGCGAATTAAAAGGCCTGCAAGCCGCTTTTGAAGACGTTTTCCCTATTGAAGCCCCCGACGGGAGCATGAGACTCGAATTTTTAAAATATGAATTAGGCGCCCCCCGCTACGCCACGCCGGCCGAAGCCACCGTGCGCGACAGCACTTACTCCGCCCCTTTGAAGGCGATGATGCGCCTGTACGTAAAACAGAAAAACGGCAAAATGAAAGAAGCGTCCGACCAGGACGTTACGCTCTGCGATCTCCCTTTGATGACCGACGCCGGCTGCTTCGTTTTCAACGGCGCGGAACGCGTGGTCGTCAGCCAGATGCACCGCTCTCCGGGCATCATTTTTGAAGAAGACGAAGAGAAAAAACAGTCTACTTTCGGTAAACGCCTCTACGTCGCCCGCATTATTCCTTACCGCGGCGCGTGGATTGAATTTTCGTTTGACCTCATGAACGCTTTGTGGGTCCGCATTGACCGTAAGAAAAAAGTGCTGGCCTCCACGTTCCTTCGCGCCTGCGGTTTGGAAACCAACGCACAGATTATCCAAACGTTCTACAAATGCGAAGATATTGAAGTGAAACCTTCCAACATTGATTCCGTCATCGGCCGCTACGCCGCGGACGACATTTACGATCCGGCCACCGGCGAAGTGCTGTGGAACCTGGACGATAAAGCCGCCCTGCCGATTGACGACAAACTCTTTAAAACGCTCGTTGAAAAGAATGTTAAAACCATTAAAGTAATTTCCGGCAAACCGCGCCAGGACGACCCCGGTATTTTGGCCACCTTGGAACACCGCAAAGATTCCATCCGCACTGCGGCCGAAGCGCAAGCCGAAATTTATAAGAAAATGAGAGGGCAGGATTTCGTCGTAAAAGAACAGGCCGAAACCTTCCTTGACAACCTGGTTTTTGACAACATTCGCAGATACGATTTGAGCTTTGTCGGCCGCTATAAAATCAACAAAAAATTTGCAAACATGTTTGATTTGATCAGCAAGTTCAAATTTAAAAAATTCACTACCCCGGCGGAAACCCGCCGCACCTTGGCGCCGGAAGACGTCATCGTTACGGTGAAATATCTGTTGGCTTTGAACGCCGGCGAAGACGCGCAGAAAATGTACGGCGACGGTTTTACCTTTAAAGTGGACGATATCGACCACTTGGGCAACCGCCGCGTGCGCGGTATCGGCGAACTGTTGGAAAACCAAATTCGCGTGGGGCTTTCCCAAATGGCGAAAACCGCGCGCGACCGCATGAACCGCGAACTGACCTCCTTTACGCCCCGCGCGCTCGTAAACGCGCAGCCCGTACAGGCGATTGTCCGCAAGTTCTTCGGTACTTCCCAGCTTTCCCAATTCATGGACCAGATTAACCCCCTGGGCGAACTGACGCACAAACGCCGTCTGTCCGCTTTGGGTCCCGGCGGTTTAAACAGAAAACGCGCCGGCTTCGAAGTGCGCGACGTACACTATACGCACTACGGCCGCGTGTGCCCGATTGAAACCCCGGAAGGTCCGAACATCGGTTTGATCACCTCTTTGGCGTGCTACTCCAAAGTAAACAAATACGGTTTGATTGAAACGCCGTACCGCAAAGTGGTAAACGGCAAAGTAACCGATAAAATTGAAGAATTGACCGCCGATGCGGAAGACGATAAACTGGTGGCCCAGGCCAACACGCCTACCACCAAAGACGGCAAACTGGATACCGACCTGGTAGCCTGCCGCGTCCGCTCCGATTATCCGATGGTCGCCCCGAAAAACGTCGACTATATGGACGTTTCTCCGTTGCAGGTTATCAGCGTTTCCGCCGCTTTGATTCCGTTCTTGGAACACGACGACGCGAACCGTGCCTTGATGGGTTGTAACATGCAGCGCCAGGGCGTGCCGCTCCTCATGCCGGAAGCTCCTTACGTGGGTACCGGTATTGAACACGAAGTCGCCCGCGACTCCGGTACCGCCATGGTTGCCAAGCGCGACGGGCGCGTCCAGTTCGCCGACGCGAGCAAAATCATTGTGGAAGCGAAAGACGGCTCCACGGACGTTTATGATTTGCTTAAATACAAACGCTCCAACTCCGATACGTGCATCAACCAGCACCCGATTGTAAAGACGGGTGATAACGTCAAAGCCCGCCAAGTGATTGCCGACGGTCCGTCTATGGATAATGGCTACCTGGCCTTGGGCCGCAACATGCTGGTCGGCTTTATGTGTTGGGAAGGGTATAACTACGAAGACGCTATTTTGGTATCTTCCCGCCTCGTCAAAGACGATGTGTTTACTTCTATCCACTTGCACGAATTTACGGTGGACGCCCGCAACACCAAACTCGGCGCGGAAGAAATTACGCGCGATATCCCGAACATCGGCGCGGAAGCCTTGTCCCATCTGGACAACGACGGTATCGTTCTTCCCGCCACAGTGGTGGAACCCGGCGACATCTTGGTCGGTAAAGTAACGCCTAAAGGCGAACAGCAGCTGACCCCGGAAGAAAGACTTTTAAAAGTAATCTTCGGTAAAAAAGCCGACGACGTGGTGGACGCCTCCTTGCGCGTACCGCCCGGCACTAGCGGCAAAATCTTGGGCACCCGCGTATTCGTACGCAAAGAAAAACTGACCAAAGCCGAAGAAAAGGCCCGGCTCAAAGCGTTGGAAGACGAAAAGAATTCCACGATGGATCTTTTGAAAGAACAAAGAAAACGTGCTTTGGCCAACGCCAAAGAAACCATCAAAAAGGACGCTGCACTCAAGGCGGAAGAAAAACGCATTAACGATTTGTATAAGTTAATGGAAAAGAAAGCCGTGGAACACTACGAACGCGAAATTGAGTTCTCCAAACAGGGCGACGAACTCGCCGTTACGGTGAACAAATCCGTTAAAGTGTACATCGCTTCCAAACGCAAACTGCACGTGGGTGACAAAATGTCCGGCCGCCACGGTAACAAAGGTGTGGTGGCGCGCATTCTGCCGGAAGAAGATATGCCGTTCCTTCCGGACGGTACGCCGCTTGACATCGTGTTGTCTCCCTTGGGTATTCCTTCCCGTATGAACATCGGCCAGCTGCTCGAGACGATGCTCGGCTGGGCCGCGCACTACCTGCACTACAACGCCGCGACGCCTGTTTTTGACGGGCCGAGCGAAGCGGAAGTGCTGGAACAGGTGCGTTTAGCCAAAGAGAAAATTTTGGACGATAAAGGTCTTACCGGCAAAGCGCGCGAAGAATACGCCGCCAAATACCTGCCGGACGATTACTGCCGCATTACACTGTACGACGGCAGAACCGGCGAGCCTTTCGAAGAAAAAGTGACGATCGGTTACATGTACATGATGAAACTGATCCACTTGGTGGAAG
>CALYRQ010000078.1 GCA_945483375.1 uncultured Elusimicrobia bacterium | reverse complement strand
CGGGGCGATGCCGTTAATCGCACCCACGATAGCGAGCGCGGTGGCCAGGTTGCGGCCTTTAAATTTATCCGTGGCGATGGAGCGGGAGATAACGATTCCGCCCGCCGCCGCCATCCCCTGCATCAGGCGCAGGGCGATAAACAGGTGGATGTTCGGCGCAAAAATACATCCCGCCGTTGCCAGCAGGTACAAAACCATAGACGCCAAAAGCGGCAGACGGCGGCCGAATTTATCGCTTAGCGGACCGAAGATAAGTTGGCCGATCGCCAGCCCCAACATGGAAAACGTCAGCCCCAGCTGCACCATGGAAGCGCTGACACCGAAATAGTGCGTCATAGCGGGGAGGCTGGGCAGGTACATGTCCGTTACAAACGGCGGATAGGTCAAGTATTTTTTGCGGATGAATTCGGTAAAAAAGTAAAATATAAATAATGAGAAATTTTAGATTTTATTTTGCTGTGCCGCTGTTTTGTTTTGGGTTATTCGTGCCCGCGCCGGTTTTTGCACAGGGGAAAAACCCGGTAAAAATTTGGCGGCAGAGCCAAAAAACTGTTTCCGCGCTGAAACGCAAAACTTTAAAACAGGTAAGGCGGGCCGCTTCTTCCGCGGTGGCGGCGGGAACCGTTAAAGCGGGCTCCGCGGCGGTGTCCGTTCCGTCCGCTCCTTCGCCTTTGCCGAAAGCGTCTTCCCTGAAAGCGCTTCCTTCTCCTTCGTTTTCTGTTTCCAATACGCCTTCCTCCGTACCGTTCATTTTCCCCGGTAAATCCGTGGTTGATGCCGTAATTTTTGATTTGGACGGAACCCTTTTGGATTCTCTTTCCGTTTGGGAACATTCCGGTACGAATTTTTTGCGCACACAGGGCATTACGCCGCCGGAGGGGTTGGATGAAGAATTGGCTACAATGTCGCTGATGGACGGCGCGCGGCTGGTAAAAGAAATGTTTTCCCTACCACAGGATCCGGAAGAAATCCTGCGCCTGACGCTGGACCCGATTCGCCGTCATTATTTTGAGGATATTTCCGCCAAGAATGGCGTGCCCGAGCTGCTTCATATTTTAAAGGCGCAAGGGATCAAACTGTGTGTGGCCACCGCGTCGGACCGTGAACTGGCTGAAGCGGCGCTGTCGCGTTTGGGGTTATTGGATTTGTTTGATTTTGTGATTACTTGCGATGAGGTGGGGTGGGGAAAACGAAGCTCGCTGATATATGAGGACGCTCTTTACGAACTGGGCACTGATAAATCCCGCACTTTGGTGGTGGAGGACGCCCGTTACGCCTTGGAAACCGCTAAAAGAGCCGGTTTTTTGACGGCGGGCGTAGCCGATCCGCACACGTCGGCAAAGGATACAAAAAAAATCCGCGAGCTGGCGGACTATTACATTGAGTATTTTATAGGCGGCGTATTTAAAAAATAAGGTTTTAAGGTGCCCTTTCGCCCCCGTTTCTGAGGAAGCGGGGGCTTTTTTCCAACTAACCTTTTTTTATCTTTGCGGAAAACATATAAAAGGGGTATAGTAAAAGAGTAGGCCTACTAAAATTAGGAGGGTAACAAGTTATGTGGGAAAAAGATATCAATATTAATGAAGTGCGCGAAATCCGCAGCCGGACGACCGTTTATTTCGGTGTAGGGGCGATTGCCAAGATTGCGGATATTTGCCAAGATTTAAAAGCGAAAGGGTTAGATAAAATTATTGTGATGACGGGCCGCGGCGCCTACAAAAAAACGGGCGCGTGGGATTACGTTACCAAAGCGTTTGCCGAAAACGGCATTTCGTATGTCCATTACGATAAAGTAACCCCGAACCCGAACACCCACCACGTCAACGAAGCCACCAAAATGGCCGCCGAATTCGGCGCCAAAGCAATGCTTGCCATCGGCGGCGGTTCCGCCATTGACGCCGGCAAGAGTGTGGCGATTTTGATGAAAAACCCCGGCAAAACCGCCGAAGATTTATATGAGTTTAAGTTTACGCCCACCGAAGCCGCGCCGATTATCGCCATTAACCTGACGCACGGCACCGGTTCCGAAGCCAACCGTTTTGCGGTGGTAACCATTGAAGAAAAAGATTTTAAACCCGCCATCGCTTACGACTGCATCTATCCGATGTATTCCATTGACGACCCGGCCTTGATGACCGGCCTGTCCGAAGACCAAACGCGTTACGTGTCTATCGACGCGGTCAACCACGTGGTAGAAGCGTCCACTACCAAGGCGACCTCGCCGTACGCGATTGATTTGGGTATCTCCGTCGTTAAACTGGTGGCCGAATACCTGCCCGTTGCGTTAAAAGACCCCAAGAATTTGGAAGCGCGTTATTTCCTCGCATATTCGGCGTTGATTGCCGGTATCAGCTTTGACAACGGGCTGTTGCACTACACGCACGCACTTGAGCATCCGCTTTCGGGCGTGAACCCGAATTTGACGCACGGTTTGGGCCTTGCCATGCTGTTGCCCGCCGTCATCAAAAACATTTATACAGCCAAACCCGCTACGCTGGCCGACGTGCTTGCGCCTATTGTGCCCGATTTGAAGGGCTGCGCCTGCGAAGCCGATAAAGTGGCGGCGGGCGTGGAAAAATGGCTGTTCTCCGTCGGTTCCACGCATAAACTGGAAGATGAAGGATTTAAAGCGGCCGATGTGGACAAGTTGGTGGAACTGGCGTTTAATACGCCGTCTTTGGGCGGACTGTTGTCCATTGCTCCGACCGAAGCCACCAAAGACGCGGTCCGCGCGATTTACACCGAATCGCTCAAACCGTATACCAAATAAGTTGTTTTGACGGTACAAAAGCCCCGCTTAACGGCGGGGCTTTTTGTTATACTGTAACTATGGAAAAAATAATTTTAACGGGATTTTTTATTTTTCTTGCCGTGTTGTTTGCGGGTGGCGGCGTATGGTTTTACTGTCGGATTGGCCGACTGGGAAACAGCGCGGGCTGCGCGTGTTTGTTGTGCTTTTTAGCATCGTTTGGCTGCGGTATTTTTGCGTTTCAACAATTGCCGGTGGAAACGATGGACGCTTTTGTTTCCGCGTTCGGCGGATTTTTCTTTTGGAGGGATTACCGCTTTTTTAAACGCGCAATTATCGTGCCCGGCGTGGTAAGGAAGTTTGTGCCCCGCAGAGTATACAGATACTTAGGCACTCGCGCAGTAGTCTATCTTCCCGTTGTCCGGTTTGAATTTGACGGACAGGTTCGCCAAGTAACGGGAACGGTTTATTCCCGTTTCAAACCCAAAATAGGAAAGCCGATGAAGATAGGCGTGAACCCGCAGAATATCAAGGATGTGCGGATATACCAAAAATCCAGCCTGATCCTTACCGGCACAATAGCCATTTTGGGAACAATTTTTTTGATTCGTATGGTATATTCACGTCTGGCCGGAATATAAAAATAATGCGGGGGTACAACGGTACTATGGATACATTTACAATTTTATTTACAACGGTTGTTATTATTTTTGTGGCTGCACCATTGGTGGTGTGCGGTGTGTTTCTGCCTCGTTATATTAAGAAGCGACGTGAAACGAGGACAGATACCTTGTATACAAGTAATAACATCGTGTTTACCCTGGTGCCTGCTGTGGCTGTTTTGTGGCTGTATAAGCATTTTCCCAAGGAGACGATCGGTATTTGTTGTGCTGTTTTGGGTGGTTATTACTTGTGGGAGGGGTACCGGTTTTTTACGCGTGCGGTTATGGTGGATGGTGTGATAACGGCTTATACAAGGAGCGAGAGCCTGTTGAACTTCAGAAAGATCTATATACCCATTGTACAAGTTGTATTTAAGGGACAAGTCCTTAAAACAGAGGTATGGAGGGGTAGTCCCTACTATACAAAGCCTAAAATAGGAAAAACGGTAAAGGTGGGTATAGACCCCGATTTTTGCCCAACACCACGGGAAAATATGGGACCGTTGGAAAAAATAAAAATTATGAAATCTATACGGATGTACGACATATCCCAAAGGATAATCTTTTTGTTCTTCTATGTAGCGGGAATGGCTGTATTGTTAAGCACTATTTAGCAGCCCTTGGCTGCATCTCCCGCGTTTTAATTGGAACATTTTATGCCGGAACGCGGTTGCCGCGGACGTATTCAAAGAATTGTTTTACGCGCGCATCGCACAATACGTCGCGTACCATAATATCTTTTTTGAGGTGTACGCCGGCGAGCGTGCGGCAGCGGCTCAGCGCCACATACGTCTGCCCCGGAGCGAACGCGCCGCGGCCGATATCCAAATAAATGTTGTCAAACGTCAGTCCCTGCGACTTGTGAATCGTAATCGCCCACGCCAGCTTCAGCGGGTACTGTTTAAAAAATCCTTTTACGTTCGGTTCCAGCTTTTGCGTAAGCGGGTTAAATTCGTATTTTACGTCTTCCCACACGTGCGGTTCCACTTTATACACGCAGCCTTTTAATTCCACTTTAATGAAATCCGGTCCCAGATCATAGACGGTGCCGATGTCCCCGTTTACCCAGTCGTCATCGTTGACGAGCATCATAATTTTGGCGCCTTTTTTAAGTTTTAATACCTGTTCGGCCGGGGTCGTTTTCTTTTGGAAACTTTCGTCCGCCGCGGCGTTATATGTAAATTCTTCGCTGGGGAGCATGGATAAATAGTGCAAATTCCGCCAAGCGGCTTCGCGGTTGGTGGGAGCCAGAATAATGCAGTTTTCGAATTTTTCGGGCAGTTCAAACGTTTTGCGCGTATTTAAAAGAGCGTCCAGTTCCGGCTGGGTCACGCGGCCTTCGCGGATGAGGTTGAGCAGCCGCGCAAACTCCGGATCCGCTTTTTGGCGGAAGATACGTTTAAGTTCAAATACTTCCGTCGGCAGGCGGCGCAGGACGTGCGCTTCAAAAAAGTACGGGCTGGGATAAATCTGCCGGAAATAGTCGAAAAGTCCGCCGGAGGCTTGTTCTTCCACGGGCGGCAGTTGGAATAAATCCCCAAACAGCACGATTTTTTTGCCGCCGAACGGTTCGTCCGAATGGGTGGAGATTTGGAGAATGTGGTCAATCGCGTCCAAGAGGTCCGCGCGGAGCATAGACGCTTCGTCAATAATAATGGTGTCCACCGCGTCGACGGTTTTGCGGGGGAGGCGTTTTAAATTGGCCTTGTCCAACAGGTTGCCCGGTTTTAAATGGAAAAACGAGTGTACTGTCTGCCCGCGTACGTTGATGGCCGCCAAGCCCGTGGTGGCCAGCACAACGGTGTTTTGGCCCGAGTGTTCGGCAAAGTACCTAAGCAGCGTCGTTTTGCCCGTGCCCGCGCGGCCTGTTATAAAAATAAGCGGTTTAACGGGCGGCCGGGCTTCCAGTAAGGTCAGTGCGTCTTTAAATTC
>CALYRQ010000077.1 GCA_945483375.1 uncultured Elusimicrobia bacterium | reverse complement strand
CAATCGTTCCTACGTTGACGTGCGGTTTGCTGCGGGAAAATTTTTCCTTTGCCATTTGTAAAACTCCTTAAAATAAAATCAAAGCCCGCGCCCGGGTTTAGCGGGCGCGGAGTGAATTGTTTAAGCGGCCACTTTTTCCGCAGTGCGTTTTTCAACAATCGCTTTAGCGACGTTGGCCGGCACTTCGGCATAGTGGCTGGGTTCCATCGTGAACGACGCGCGGCCCTGGGACAGGGAGCGGACGTTGGTGGCGTAACCGAACATTTCGGCCAGCGGCACTTCGGCGCGTACATAGCGTACGTTACCGCGCACGCCCATTTCGCCGATTTGACCACGGCGGGAGCTCAGGTCACCAATGATATCGCCCAAGTTGGCTTCCGGAGCCACGACTTCCACCTTCATGATAGGCTCCAAGATAACCGGGTTCGCTTTTTTGGCGCCGTCTTTAAGCGCCATAGAAGCGGCGATTTTAAAGGCCATTTCGGAGGAGTCCACTTCGTGGAACGAACCGTCGAACACGGCGACTTTAATGTCCACCAAGGGATAACCCGCCATCGCGCCGGAATCCAACGCTTCGCGGCAACCTTTTTCAATAGCCGGGATATATTCTTTCGGAATGCGGCCCTGGGTGATTTCGTTGACGAATTCAAACCCTTTGCCTTTTTCCTGCGGTTCCAAGCGGAGGAATACGTGACCGTACTGACCGCGGCCACCGGACTGGCGGACGAATTTGGTTTCCTGTTCCACCGTTTTGGTGATGGTTTCGCGGTAGGCAACCTGGGGAGCGCCCACGTTGGCCTGTACGTTAAATTCGCGTTTCATGCGGTCGACGATGATGTCCAGGTGAAGTTCGCCCATACCAGAAATAACGGTCTGGCCGGTTTCTTCATCAGTGCGGACGCGGAACGTCTGGTCTTCTTCAGCCAGGCGGGCGAGCGCGTTGGACATTTTTTCTTCGTCAGCTTTGGATTTGGGTTCCACGGCGATAGAGATCACAGGTTCCGGGAACGTAATGCTTTCGAGCACGATCGGATGATCGGGCGAGCAGATCGTTTGGCCCACGCGGGAGTTTTTAATAGCCACCGTGGCGGCAATTTCGCCGGCGCTGAGTTCTTTCACTTCTTCGCGTTTATCGGCCATCATACGCATCATACGGCCGAATCTTTCCGTGGCGTTTTTGCCCGGGAAGAACACCGCGTCGCCGGCTTTAATCGTACCGGAGTAAATGCGGAAGAAGCTCAACTTACCCACAAAGGGGTCAGTCTGCACTTTAAAGATAAGACCGCAGAAAGGTTCGGAATTGGAAGGTTTGCGTTCCGTTTCTTCGCCGGTGTTGGGGTTGGTTCCTTTGACCGCGGGGACATCTACAGGAGAGGGCAGATAGTCGTTTACGCAGTCCAAAAGCGGCTGCACGCCTTTGTTTTTATAGGAAGAACCGCAGATGACCGGGAAGAATTTGCCCGTTAAGGTTCCTTTGCGGATGGCTCTTTTGATTTCTTCAACCGTAAATTCCGTCTCGCCGCCGAGGTAGCGTTCCATAATTTCTTCGTCGAAATCGGCGAGTTTTTCAATCATTTCCGTATGCGCGCGTTTGGCGTCTTCCAGTTGGTCGGCCGGGATGTCCACTTCGTTGAAAGTGGCTCCGTTGTGGTCGCCGTCCCAGATGATGCCTTTCATTTTAACCAAGTCAATCACGCCGACAAATTTATCTTCGGCGCCGATCGGCAGTTGGATCGGGCAGGCGTTGCCGCCCAATTTTTCTTTAATGGAGTTGGCGGAACGGACGAAATCCGCACCAATGCGGTCCATTTTATTGATGTAAGCGATACGGGGAACGTGGTATTTATCCGCTTGACGCCACACGGTTTCAGACTGGGGCTCTACACCCTGTACGCCGTCAAAACAGCAGACGGCGCCGTCCAGCACGCGCAAAGAACGTTCCACTTCGGCCGTAAAGTCCACGTGGCCGGGAGTGTCAATAATGTTAAGCTGGCAGTCTTTCCACACGCAGTAAATGGCGGCGGAGGTAATGGTAATGCCTCTTTCTCTTTCCTGTTCCATCCAGTCGGTCACGGAAGCGCCGTCGTGCGTTTCGCCGATTTTGTGCACTTTGCCCGTGTAGTACAGGATGCGTTCGGAAGTGGTGGTTTTACCCGCGTCAATGTGCGCGATAATACCAATGTTTCTGATTTTGTTTAACGGATAGGTTTTGAATTCAGCCATATCTTAATTCCCGTTTACCATTTAAAGTGGGCGAAAGCGCGGTTGGCTTCGGCCATTTTATGCACGTCTTCGCGTTTTTTGAAAGCGGTGCCTTCTTTTTTGGAGCCCAAGATGATTTCTTCGGCCAATTTTTCAGCCATCGGGCGGCCTTTGCGGCTCTGCGCGGCGCCGATGAGCCATCTCATCGCCAAGGAAGTGCTGCGTAAGGGTTTTACTTCGGTGGGAACCTGATAGTTCGCACCGCCCACGCGGCGGGCTTTTACTTCCACGAGAGGGCGCACATTTTCAATGCATTTGGTGAAAACGTCCAAGGCGTTTTCTTTGGTTTTTTCGGCAATAATGGCCAACGCATCGTCAAGCACGCGCTCGGCGGTGGAAGTTTTTCCTTCAAAATTGAGTTTGTTAATGAACCGGGACACGAGCACGGAATTGTATTTGTAATCCGGCGCGGGCTGCGGTCTTCTGTCTCTGGGTCTTAAACCTTTTCTCGGCATATTCTTTTTTCAACTCCTAAAAATTATTTTCCGGCTTTCGGTCTCTTTACACCGTAAAGAGAGCGGCCTTGTTTTCTGTTTTCAACGCCCGACGCGTCCAACGCGCCGCGGATGATGTGGTAGCGCACACCCGGCAAGTCTTTCACACGTCCGCCGCGCACGAGCACGATGGAGTGTTCTTGAAGGTTGTGTCCCACGCCGGGGATGTAAGCGGTCACTTCCACTTTGGAGGTGAGCTTTACACGCGCCACTTTTCTCAAAGCGGAGTTCGGTTTTTTAGGGGTCGTGGTATAAACACGGGTGCAGACGCCGCGTCTTTGCGGGCAGGCCTGCAACGCCGGCGATTTCGTGCGGGTAGCTTCTTTCGCGCGGCCGTATTTTACTAATTGATTTACTGTCGGCATTATTACTTCTCTCCTGTTTCTTTGCGTTTTTGTTCAAACTCTTTGGCAATTTGTCTGGCGGAAATACCAGTACCCGCCGGAATCAAATGGCCTACGATTACGTTTTCTTTCAGGCCGGCGAGTTCGTCCACCTGGCCCGTGATGGCGGCGTCCGTAAGGACTTTAGTCGTTTCTTGGAACGACGCCGCGGATATAAACGATTCGGAAGCGAGGGACGCTTTGCTGATACCCAAAAGGATGGTTTCCGCGTCGGCCAGCCGTTTTCCGGCGGCTTTCATTTTCGCGTTTTCTCTGAGCCAGCTCGCGCGGCTCATTACTTCGCCTTTCAGGAAATGCGTGTCACCCGCATCCAGAATTTTCACGTTCCCTAACATCTGACGGACAATAACCTCGATATGTCTGTCGTTGATTGTTACGCCCTGCAAGCGGTACACTTCTTGGATGGCGTTTAACAGGAACTCTTGCGCTTCTTTTTCGCCCTTCACGCGCAGCACGTCGTGGGGGTCGATGGCGCCGTCGGTAAGGGCTTCGCCCACGCCGACATGGTCGCCTTCGTACACTACAAGGTGTTTGCCTTGCGGAATGCTGTACTGCTTGACCTGGTTGGTCTCTTCATTCCGTACGACTACTTCAATCAAACCTTTGGGTGACGTTTCCAAGCTCACAATCCCTTCGAACTCCGAAATGATTGCGGGGTTTCTGGGTTTGCGCGCTTCGAACAATTCCGCGATTCTGGGCAGACCGCCGGTGATGTCTTTGGTACCGCCAGCTTCGCGGCCGATTTTGGCCAGCACGTCGCCGGGTTCCACGTCTTCACCGTTTTCCACCATCAGGATTGTATCAATAGGCAAGGGAAAATTAATCTTCTTGTCTTTGCCGTCAATGCTGATGCGCGGGTTTTTCTTGCCCATGCGGCTCGCGGTAATTTTGCGTTCGATGACGCCCGTCACTTTATTGCGCTCTTCCTGCAAGGTGATACCTTCTACCACGTCCGTCAAGCGGACCGTGCCGGAAACTTCGGCCAGCACCGGGATAGAGTGCGGGTCCCACTCCGCGAGCAGGGAACCTTTTTTCACGGTCGCTTTATCCGCGGTGTACACGGAAGCGCCGTACTGAATCTTGTATTCTTTTATTGTACCATTTCCGGCCTCAACAAAGATAGAGCCGTTTCTGGAAATACAAATTTTATTATCGTAGCGGTTGGTAATCAGTTTAATATCTTTAAACGTTACTTTACCGTCGATTTCGGCCACCGCCTGACTGCGGGAGAGCACGCGGGAGGCCGTACCGCCAATGTGGAAGGTACGCAAGGTCAGCTGCGTACCAGGCTCGCCGATGGACTGCGCGGCGATGATACCCACGGAATCGCCGGGGTTGCTCTTGGACGAAGTGGCCAAGGACAAACCATAGCATTTGGCGCACACGCCGAACGGAGCTTCGCAGGTCAGCACGGAGCGGATGCGTACGGATTCCACGCCGTATTTCTTGACGAGTTTGCTTTGTTCAAGCGTAATCAAATCGCCTTCTTTAATGATGGTTTTTTCTTCTTCGCTGCCGTCGGCTTTTTTCACTTTGACGACGACGTTTTCCAAGCTGGTGCGGCCCAAAATACGTTCTTCAATGGGTTCCACCATTTCTTCGCCGCTCATCAACGATTTTACGACGATGCCGTTGTGCGTGCCGCAGTCTTCTTCCGTCACCACCACGTTGTGGGCGACGTCCACCAGACGGCGGGTTAAGTAACCGGCGTCGGCGGTTTTCAAAGCGGTATCGGACAAACCTTTACGTCCGCCGTGCGTAGAAATAAAGTATTCCAAAACGGACAGACCTTCGCGGAAGTTGGCGGTAATAGGGCTTTCAATAATTTCGCCCTGGCCGCCGGTGAGTTTCTTCTGCGGTTTCGCCATCAGACCGCGCATACCGGCCAGCTGGCGCACCTGCTGGCGGGAACCGCGCGCGCCGGAGTCCGCCATCAAGTAGACGGAGTTAAAGCGCTGGCCGCTGTGTTCTTTATTGGTCGGGTCGTATTTGGCTTCTTCAAACTTTTTCATTTCTTTAAAAAGTTCGTTGGCTACGTCGTCGGTCACGCGCGTCCAGATATCGATGACTTTGTTATAGCGTTCGCCTTCGGTAATGATACCGGCTTCGGCCTGCGCCTGAATTTCTTTCACTTTCTTTTTGGCGTCATCAATATATTTCTGTTTGACGGCGGGGACGGTCATATCAGCAATGGAGATGGACAAGCCGGAAACGGTGGCG
>CALYRQ010000076.1 GCA_945483375.1 uncultured Elusimicrobia bacterium | reverse complement strand
GCGAGCGCGATATGCAGCTGCGGGGCCCGGGCGAAATTTTAGGCACGCGCCAAAGCGGAGAACTGGAATTTAAAGCGGGCGATATTTTTAAAGACCGTGATATTTTATACCAGGCCATTGAAGACCGCGACGAGCTTTTGGCGCAGGACCCCGGTCTTACGAAGCCCGAACACGCGCTTTTCAGGCGCAAACTGGCCGAACTTTACCAAAAGAATTGGCACTTGATAGATTTAAGCTAACTGATGAAAAACGGACGCTTTTATAAGCGTCCGTTTTCGCATAGATAAATGAAATAGACGAGCGGGCTTGACCCGTTTTTTTTTTTGATAACATGGGGATAAATTAAGGTTTGGTGACGTTATCGTTTGATTTTGTCATTCCCTAGTGTTGTAGCAGGGAATCTGTCCGTTACGCAACAACACAATTCCCGATAGAACCATTCGGGAATGACGTAAGTGCAGTCAGTCACCAGACTGTTTTGGTGGAGAAAACAAAATGAAAGGCTTTACGTTAATAGAGTTATTAGTCGTGGTTTTAATCATAGGCATTTTGGCGAGCGTTGCCTTGCCGCAATATCAGTTGGCGGTGGCAAAAAGCCGTTTGTCCGGCTATGTGCAAATGGCGTCTGGTTTGCGCCGCGCGCAGGAAGCGTATTATATGGCCAACGGACAGTATACCGCCAGTTTGCATGATTTGGACGTTGATTTCTCCAACGCGTGCGTCATCCGTGCCGGAGATCCGTCTATTTTGGATTGCCCGTACGCGTATTGGGATAATATTAGCGGGCCCGGGAACGGTACAAGTTTACAAACCAATAGTATTCTCATCCGTTTTTCAGCAAATTCCAAAGACAATCCGCTCTTAAATCCGGACGTATCGGTACAGGTATGGTTTGACAATTCCTCTCATCCCGGACAAATTACATGTACAGGCTCTACTCCTTTTGGAACCCGCTTGTGCAAAAGTATGAATTTTTAATTTTTTACGCGGGATATCCCGCAAAATATTTATTTAGATAAAAAAGCCCCGGTTTTTTCCCGGGGCCTTTTTAAATCAAACTTATTTTTTGTCCGCTTCCAGGCGGGGGAACAAAGGCGGATATTTTTCAATCTTGCCCGGTTCCAATCGGCGTTGCATTTCTTTTGCTACCGTGGGCATAAACGGTTCCAGCCACAGGGCCACTTTGCGCAGGCACGCCACCAGTTCCAACAGAACGGCTTTTGCGCTTTCCGGGTCCGTCTTGGCCAGCTCCCACGGCTTTGTCGTATCAACGAGTTTGTTTAAATCGCCCGCGAAGCCGTAAATGTTTTCCAGCACTTTATCAAAGGCCAGGTCTTCGTAGGCGTTGTCGATGGCGGTTTCCACTTCGGCCGATTTCGCGAGCAGTTTATAATCGCCCTGGATGTCCGCCGGCAATTCGCCGATGTTTTTGGCGGCCATGTTCAGCGTGCGGGAAAGCAGGTTGCCGATATTGTTGGCCAAATCGGAATTGTAGCGGTTTTTAAAACTTTCCATGGAGAAATCCCCGTCTTGCCCGAACGGCACTTCGCGGAACAGGAACGCGCGGACGGGGTCTACACCGTATTTGGCGGCCACTTCGGCGGGGTCTACGATGTTGCCCAAAGATTTGGACATTTTCTCTCCTTCCACCGTCCACCAGCCGTGCGCGAACACTTTTTTGGGAAGCGGCAGGCCCAAAGCCATCAGCACTGCCGGCCAAATGACCGTGTGGAAACGGAAGATTTCTTTCCCCACCATGTGCAAATCGGCGGGCCAGAGGTCTTCAAATTTTTCGGCGCGGATTTGTTTTAACTGTGCTTCGTGTTCGGCTTTGTCGTCGCAAATCAGCGTGCCGAAACCTGCGGCGGTAATGTAGTTGATGAGCGCATCAAACCATACATAAATGGTGTGCTTGGGATTGCTTTCTACCGGTACGCCCCAAGCCACTTTCGTGCGCGTAACGGATAAATCCTGCAGGCCGCTTTTTACGAAATTGATGATTTCGTTGGCGCGCGTTTTGGGGCTTAAAAATTCGGGGTGTTCCTCATAGTATTTGAGGAGCGGTTTCTCGTAGCGGGAAAGTTTAAAGAAATACGTTTCCTCATGCACTTCGGTCAACGGTTTTTTGTGCACGGGGCAGAGTCCGCCTTCCAAAATTTCGCTTTCGTTGTAGTATTGTTCGCAGGACAGGCAGTATTTGCCGGAGTAGGAACCCAAATAAATATCGCCGCTTTTTAACAGTTTTTCGAAAATCGCCTGCACGACGTGTTCGTGTTTAGCGTCGGTGGTGCGGATAAAATCGTCGTACGAAATGTTGAGGGTTTTCCACATTTCTTTGTATTTGGCGGATACTTCGTCCGTCCACGCTTTGGGGGAAACGCCTTTGGCGGCGGCGGATTTTTCAATGTTGGCGCCGTGTTCGTCGGTTCCGGTCAAAAAGCGTACGTCGAAACCTTTTTGGCGTTTGTAGCGGGATAAAATATCCAGCGCAATCGTCGTGTACGCGTGACCGATGTGCGGCACGGAGTTCACGTAATAAATGGGGGTGGTGGCGTAAAATTTATTCTTCATATACTCTCCTAAAAAATCCGTACGTTTAGCCCGTCGAGCCCCATAAGGGCCGTTTCCAATACAAGGGCGGGCGATACGTTGCGCGAAATACTGCGTTTGTAATTTTCAAACCGTTTGAGCGCGTTCTGCAAAGCGCGGCGGCTTTTTTCGTCCGGCGCGTTGTGCCAGGCATTGTGCAACGCGGCGATGGTAACGTCCAGCACGGCCTGAGCCTCTTTGCGCGCGGTAACGAGCGTGCGGTTAAGCCCCGCCGCCACGGCGGCCGGACCTTGCGGACTGCAACCATTCGGGCCGAAGCCCGCGTCTTGCAAAAGGGTTAGAGCTCCGTCAGCCCTAAGCGCGCCGGAAACGGAACCGCCCGCGTAACGGGCGCATAATTCCAAATTTTCCGTTTCGGCCCCGGTTTGCGTTAAAATTTGTTTGATAATTTCGGGCGAAAGCGGCGCGAACGCAAGCGGTTGACAGCGCGACAAAATGGTGCGCAACATAACGGAGCGTTTGTCCGTAATTAAAATCCAAAGCGTTTTAGCCGGCGGTTCTTCGATAAATTTTAAAAGCGCGTTTGCCGCCGCACCCTGCATGGTTTGGGCGTGGTCCACAATCAGCACTTTCCAGCCGCCCTGGACGGATTTTTGCTGTGATTTGGCCGTTACGTCGCGGATGGTGTCCACGCTGATGTGCTGTTGTTTGGCGATTTCTTTTTCCAGTTCTTCTTCGTAACCTTTACTGGTGAAATCTTTTTTTACTTCCAGCCGCGCCTGGTAGACGAAATCCACAAATGTTACGTCCGGGTGCGTGCCTTTTTCAATAGCCAGACAACTGGCGCAGTGTCCGCACGCGTCTCCGTTTTGACGGGCCGCCGGATCTTGGCAGTTGAGGGCTTTGGCGAACTCTTTGGCGGTTTTGGCCTTGCCCACTCCGTCCGGCCCATAAAATAAAAGAGCCCCCGGAACTTTTTGGTTTCGGACGAGATTTTTTAAGTACGAGGAGGCTTTTTCCTGCCCCAGGATATCGGCAAACGGCATTAGTCTATAATATGGGTTTCTTTTAACAGCTGCGTTACACGCGCCTGAATTTCAGAAATATTTTTGTCCGCGTCGATTAAATACGCGTTGGGCGTTTTTTCAATCATGTCCAAATATCCGCGGCGCATTTTTTGGCGGAAAGCCATGTCTTCCTGTTCCAAACGGTCGGAAAACAGGTATTCGCCGCGTTCGGTAAAATACTTGTCCGACATTAAAAATACAAGCGTCAAATCGGGTTTCGTTTCCAGCGTGGCGATTTTATTGAGCGTATCAATAATGTTTAAATCAATGCCGCGCCCGTAGCCCTGGTAGGCGCAGGTGGACATGGTGTAACGTTCGCAAATGACGATTTTGCCCGCTTCCAAAGCCGGAATGATTTTTTCCTGCGTGTGCTGGGCGCGGGAGGCTTCGTATAAAAACAGTTCCGCCATGGGACGTACGTCCAGCCCCGGTTCCAGTACGATTTGGCGAATCTTTTCGGCCGTAGGCGTACCGCCGGGTTCGCGCGTGAGCACCACGTCTTTACCGAGCGTGATTAAATGGTTCACAAGCATTTTGGCCTGGGTGGATTTGCCGCAGCGGTCCGGCCCCTCTAAAACAATAAACTTTCCTTTCATACTAGGCGATCCCTTCCTGCGACGTAATAATTTCCATTTCGGCCTTGGGGCCCGCTTTCCATTCGGAGCGGTCCATCTGCTCGATTTGCGGGGCCAGTTTGCCCTGGGCGTTTAAGATGAAATCGATAATTTCGCGGTAGGCGCCGTCTCCTCCCGCGCGTTTGGTTACATAGTGGGAACATTCTTTGACGCAGTCCAACGCGTTGGGCACGGTGGCCGCAAAACCGACGCGTTTTAAAAGCGGCATATCGGTAATGTCGTCACCGATGTACGCCACTTCTTCGGCCGTAAGGCCTTCGCGTTCCAAAATATCTTTTAAGGGGCCCGTTTTGGTTAAAAAGCCCTGGTAGATGTATTTGTATCCCAGGTTGCGTGCGCGTTCCACCGTGGTGGGGTGGCGTCGGCCCGTGATAATGCCGCAAATAATGCCCGCGCCGCGGCAAAGCATTAAAGCAATGCCGTCCTGCGTGTTAAAAGATTTAAATTCGTCTATTTTTCCTTCCGGCGTAACGAAAAAGTTTACTTTCCCGTCCGTTAAAATGCCGTCAACGTCGGTCAGAATGGCTTTGATTTTTTTAGCCCGTTTGATAAGTTCTTCCATAATATAGGTATTATACCAAATCGGGCGGAACGGCGTTCCCGGCTTTTAGGGCAGTTCGTAACCCGTGCAGCCGCCCGCTGCGGTGCAGGTGGCGTGCGAGGATGTTCCCGCTTCCGTTCCGTTTAACGATTTACAGAGGGCGCGGGCATCCGCATCTCCCGTAACGGCCCAGCATTCGCGCTTACCCGGTTTGGCGGATACGTCCAGCCATTGGACGTAGGCGACTTTGGTTTTGCTGTTTGGCTGGTAGAAGCCGACAATGTTTTTGGCGGTATTGTTGTATAAGTCAAAGTAAAGTGATTTTTTGCTGCAATGAAGCGGTCCGCACGCCCCCGTGTCAGACGCCGTACAGCCGGCGGGAGGTTCTATATCCATATCGTGCCAGTAGTCGGGATAGGCTCCGTTGTCCATATAATATACTTCGGCCGCCGTTTTGTAGGCGGCGGCAATTGTTTGTATTTCTGCGTAACGCGCTTTTAAAACCGCGCGGTTGTATTGCGGCAGGGCGGCGGCGGACAAAATGCCGATAATAAGTACAACTACTAATAACTCAATCAGGGTAAACCCGTTTGTCTTCATAATGATTCCTCTTTTTATCGGGCTTAGC